>JBHJOO010000527.1:0-3782 GCA_050329675.1 Balneolaceae bacterium | reverse complement strand
ATCAGGCTATTGAACGAATCAAACCTGTTGTAAAATCCGGAACAATTATACTAACCCTGCAAAACGGAATTGAAAACTTCCGGAAACTTGAGGCCGCTTTTGGGGATTGTGTTCTGCAGGGGATATGCCAGATTGGCACCGGTATCAAAGAACCGGGGGTGATACTCCATTCATCATTAGGCCATATTGTATTAGGTGAACTCTCGGGTTCGGTTTCAACAAGAATAGATGCAATTTCGAAAATCCTGAGCCAGGCAAGTATTTCTTTTAAAATAAGTAATAAAATTAAACGCGAGGTTTGGCTTAAATTTGGCTGGAATACGGTATTTAACGGTCTTACGGCTGTTCTTGGCGTAACAGTAGATGCACTCTTTAGTACACCCGATTCCGAAAATTTAATTTATAAACTATTTGATGAAGTTAAACAAACAGCCGCTGCTGAAGGCGTGCAATTTGATGATTCGGATATTGAAAAAATGATCGCTGAAAGCCGGAAACTTACAAATTTTGTTACCTCAACACTCAGGGACAGGCGCCAGGGAAAGCCGATGGAATACGACGGCCTTACCGGTGCATTGTTACGAACAGCCAAACTGCACGCTATCGAACTACCTGCTTTCTCTATTCTGCATTCCATGTTGCATATTGCAGATCAATCGAATAGTCACAACCCTTCCCGTCCATAAAGTGTCTTACCGTTACCACCTTATCATGTTCAGATGAACCGAAGTTGATGTGGATAACTTTGTGGAAAAGTTGTGTGAAAATAGTTGCTCCCGGGGGTTGACAATCGTATAGAATTTGTGCTAATTACATGTGAGTACAGTTGCCGAAAATACTACGGTAGGATTGGCAAAAAGCTGAAAATCCGCAGCTTGTTTATTTGATGGTTCGTAACAGATAAATTAAATAAATGTACTCCGGTACTTTTTTTATGCCTGTCTGTTTTTGGTTTAATTTACTGGAAAACCTGACATTCTTACCAAATTTAATAATCCTTCAGAAATATCGTCCTTTACATTACAGGATATTATGTACAGGCCGTGACGCTTCATTTCAGAATGAAATCAAGCACAGGAGAATTGCCAGTGGAGATTAAATCCAGTTTAAAAAGGTGAACTGTTAGGGCTCGCTTATATTACTCAAACACACCGAACCGACTCTCCAATATTTTTTTGTACTTGTCTTTGAAATTATCAGATAAAAAAGAGTGTTCAACGATTTTTGTGAACTGCTCTTTCTTGCCTTTCAACCGATCTGTAATATTTTGAATCTGTTTTTCATTTAGCCCGATCGATGTACCGAATGTGAGGAATGAATCAGACTGAAAGTTGCTCTTCTTGCCGGCAAGTGTGAGGGCCAGATCATCCGGGTCTTTTTCTCCCGGTATAACAAGACGGGTGCTCAACAGATCATATCCCGGGGCCAATTTCCAGCCAACTACAGGATCTTTAAACAGAGAGAAATTCTTCAGGTGCATATCTCCATTGCCCGTTAAAAATGAGAATATAACTATCTCATAGAAACGTGTGAGGTCAAATAACGGGTTTGCAGAAAACCGTTTTATGGTTTTAGCAATTTGCTCATGAGAGCCTTTGTACTTGTCTTCTGTTAAACGGCCGGTGAGCTGACACATATCCTCCATCGCAAATTTATTTCCCTGATCATCACGGTCAATTCGCTTTGTGATGTAGGCCAGTTCTCCTGAAGCCAAGTCAATGAGTCCAAAGGGAACGGTTTCAAGGCCCGCTGTTTCTGCCATTAACATAGTGCAGTGCTCATTTGCAGGCAATTCGGGCCATCTGTTAGATGGCGGTTTTAAAATAAACCTGCCCCACAAACCTACTATGGTCAGCTTATCTGCAGATTTGGTTTTACGTTCTATTTCCAATGATAATTTTGTCTGAACACCTGGAACTGTAACACGCTGATGGACAGAAATCTTTGCCAGTTCATTTAACTGATCAAGTTTGATTTCCAAAGCAGGTTTCTCTTTACTTCCAAAGAGCTCTATAAGACATTTGGGATGGTATTGGTTACCACTTTCGACCAGATTTGCACAGATCAGGCACTTGCTCATTCAGCCCTCACGCTTACAGTGCCAATGGTATCCCGACAGCTTACAAGCAGAAGGCCCATCCTGTCCCTGGGATTCACCTTCCAGGTTTCTTCAACCACATTCAGGAGCCATCCTTCCGGTATCAATCCGTCAAAAAAAGAAAATAGAACCCCGGATTCATAAGGCTCCTCTTGCAATGGCAGAGTCAGACTGACCGGTTCAGCATTTTTTTTTGAGAGATATCCGGAGGCATACCGGAACCGGTATCCTGCTTCAGTTTCTTCAAGGATTCCGGCCCTGGTTTCATGAACATAGATATCAGCTTTTCTATAACTCATTGCGATCCTCAATTTTTATGGGGCCCATCTTATAGCCAAAAAGAGCAAGTATCTGGTTTACCTTGTCCAGCCGAAGGCTTTCCTTACCTTGCTCCAGATCCCGGACAAACCGGAGTCCAACACCTGCGCGTTCAGCCAGCTCCTGCTGGGTAAGTCCCAATTGTTCACGCCGGGTTTTTACAAAGTTAATAAGTTCATTTGTATAACTCATGATATACCTGATCGGGTATATTTTTGATTTTATTTGCTTAATTATACCTGATCGGGTATAAAAAAGCAATATGAATTCTGATTATACCTTTTCGGGTATACTTTGCCCGGCCTAAACGGATAGCCATTTGAACAGTGCTTTCAATACGATCAAATTCACGCCTTCATATTTAAGGACAAATGTAAGATGTGTACGTAGAGAATCATCCGAATTGATACGGAAAGTCATATATAGCTTAAACAAAAAAAGCCCGCTATTTTTTAGCAGGCTTTTGAATTCAAGTCATAAAATCGTTGATCCTAATCGTAATCCAGGCTTCGAACGTTTATTGCACTTAATCCTTTGGGTGTTTCCTCGACTTCAAATTCGACAGCTTCGTTGTCATCCAGTCCCTGGTTATCACCCAGGCCTTCAACATTGTTTCTGTGAACGAAAATATCTTTATCACCATCATCTGGTGCAATAAATCCAAATCCTTTTTGTTTGTCGAAAAATTTTATTTTGCCTTGTTTCATAATTGGTATTGTGTCTTGTTTTTACACCGGACAGGTTGTATCTGATAAAAAGAAATGGTTTAACGCGTCTTTCCTAAAAAATATACTTGACAGGTGGGTAATTAATTATATGTAATGCTACAAAATCAGGATAATACTGCAGAATTCCTATTTATATTTTGAGCTGATAATTAAAGAAGATCAAGGTTTTTTTTGCTTTGCAAATGATTTTTTGATATTTAATTGTATGATCATTAGAATAAGGTAGTTATATAAATGATGAGAGGGTATAATGAAAAGAAAAACCGAAAATGAATTCACATGGTGGCTGATTGAAAACCGCCATTATTCTATTGAACTGCTGCGCATATTTCTTGGGGTCATTTTAACGTACAAGGGTTATTTTTTTGTAGACAACATATCAGATTTATATTTATTGATTGAAGAGGATCTTCAGTTAAATTCTTTTATTGTTGCACATTATGTGGTCGCGGCCCACCTGGTCGGCGGGTTGATGCTGGTTTTTGGATTAATTACCAGACTGGCGGCGTTGTTACAAATTCCTGTACTGGCCGGTGCTGTATTTTATGTTCACGCCAGAAGTATTTTTATGGCAGGTGAAACAGAGTTGGAGTACTCTATCCTGGTACTGATTCTTCTGACTGTATTTTTCTTCTACG
>JBHJOO010000614.1:0-5988 GCA_050329675.1 Balneolaceae bacterium | reverse complement strand
ATTTAATGAAGAAGCTGTTGTGAGGGCTGTCTTCGAATGTGAAGTGCCGGTTATCAGTGCTGTAGGGCATGAGGTTGATTTCAGCATCAGTGATTTTGCAGCCGATGCACGGGCAGCCACACCGACACAGGCCGCTGTTCTTGCCACACCGGATATCAACGAAGTCAGATTTTATGTTGAAGACCTCTCGTTAACAATGGAAAACCTCCTCAGGCAAAAAACGGACGCTTACCGTGAAAAAGTTTTACGCCTGAGTCAGTCGCATGCACTTCTTGCTGTTTTTGATCGAATTCAAGCATTTAAAAACAAAACGGATTCACTCTCGCAGACGCTTCAATTCAATATGGATAAAATGATAAGCGGGTATTATGAGAGGCTTAATTCCGTTCAACACCGCCTTGAAATGGCAAATCCCCGGGCACCGCTTGAACGGGGATTTGTAAGAGTATTACAGAACGATTCATGGATCCGGAAGAAAGCCGATTTTAAAGAGAAAGAAAATTTTGAAATGGAATGGAAGGATGGAAAGGTTCAGCTAAATTTTTAATTCTTAATTTTAAAAATTACATTCAAATCTTCATTCTTTTTAACTATTGAATGATTATATCCATTGGCTTACATGTAGAATCTTGGTTATTTATGGGTTTTATCACGATTTTGACTGCCGGGTTGTTTAAAAGTATTTCGATATTGATTGTTGCATTCATTTTGGAAACAGCATCAGATTATTTCGATAAACTCTTTTCAGATCCCTGTCTGGCATACTTTATAATTATTTTCACTCTTTTAGCTATCATCAGAGGTTCATTTGATCGCTTGATGAAAATGACTTTCAAGCACCGTATTGATGAAAATCATGATGATTCTCCCGGTTTTCAATATGATGTGAAACAGCGAAAATCGAACCTGGCGATTGGTAAGAAAGTACTTACCCTCCTGGTTATAGCCGCACCGGTATTTTATTTGGGATACGTAGCCGTAGCAGGGACAGAAATGCAGGGTTATGTAATGCAATGGCTTAACCTGATCGTAAGATGGACTCACGTTGTTGTCGGTATTATGTGGATCGGGGCATCGTTCTATTTCATTTTTCTTGAGAATAACCTGAACCGGACAGAGGGAATCCGTAATGAACTGGCCGGTAATTTATGGGCAATTCATGGCGGCGGATTTTATTTCCTCGAAAAGTATAAAGTAGCCCCGAAGAAAATTCCGCGTGATCTCCATTGGTTCAAATATGAGGCATATCTGACCTGGATAAGTGGTTTTGTGTTGTTATGGATTGTTTATTATATAGATCCCCGAAGCTTTCTGATCAATCCGGCTGTTGCCGATATTTCTGCAATTACAGCGATATCGATTGGAATCGGTATTTTGATTATCGGATGGTTCGTTTATGATTTTATGTGTAAATCACGGCTTATTCAAAATCAACTTCTTTTTTCCCTGACGGGATTGGTTTTGCTGACTGCATTATCCTATTTCCTTGTAAATATTTTCAGCAGCCGGGGTGCATATATTCATGTTGGTGCCTTGATTGGTACGCTTATGGCAGGGAATGTCTTTTTCATCATTATTCCATCCCAAAAAGCACTGGTTCGGGCCGCTATTTCGGGCGAGCCGCTGGATGCCACTCTTGGGACCAAAGCCCAGCAGCGCTCTCTCCATAATAATTATCTTACGCTGCCGGTCATTTTTATCATGATCAGCAACCATTTCCCTGCCACCTTCGCCCATGATTACAACTGGCTGATTTTGATGGGAATTATTATTGCAAGTGCGGGAATCAAACACTACTGGAACCTGGCTGAACGGGGAGTTAAAACGAAGTATATACTTCCGATGTCGGTTGCCGGACTGCTTGCCATAGCACTGGTTTCATCTCCGATGGCTGAAGGAGGTGATCCGGATGTAGACCTGACCATCCCAACCACGATTTCCGATGTGCAGCTAATTATCCAGGCACGATGCATCCAGTGCCATTCGGTAAATCCCACCGATCAGATCTGGCGAACGGCTCCCGGAGATATTAAGCTCGACACAAAAGAAGAAATTCAGCGATATGCCGATCAGATTATGCAAACGACTGTCCGTACAAATGCCATGCCCCTTGGCAATCTGACCAATATGACCGAAGAAGAGCGAATCAAAATCCATCGCTGGATATCACAAGGCGCAAAGATTGAGGATTAAATAAAGGCAGCATTGCTTAACTCCCTCTGTAGGTCGTATATCCGTAAGGGCTTAGCAGCAAAGGGATATGGTAGTGTTCATCAGGATTCTTCATATGAAACAGAATCGGGATATCGGAATAAAAATCTTCTCCTTCGTCAAAATAGTCTGAAACTTTAAAGGTTACACGATATTTTCCTGTTTTGACAGGCTGTCCAGCGGGCAGCCAGTCGGTTATGCGGCCATCGGCGTTGGTTTTGCCACTGGCAAGTTTTTTCCATCCCCCGGCTTCTTCAATTTCCAGGATCACCCGGATACCACTTGCAGGATGGCCGTTTGCTGTATCTAATACGTGTGTAGTGATGGGACTTTTCATATCCGAATTTGTTCTGATTAGGATTTATTTTTTCTATTCTCAAGTATTTTAATAAAAGATCTGCCGCGAATCTCATCCAGTGTAAGTCCGGTTGCACGGGCTTCATCGAGTGTGATGGCCCCACAGTTTATACCGCGCAGAAAATAGTTCAACAATCCCTGGCCGGTTGCAGCATCGTCAAATACATCCCCGACCAGTGTTGCCTGTGCTGCACGTTCGACAAAAGTTTTGAGCCGGTTTGACGCCCCGGCAAGGCTCTGCAGGAAAAAGAGGTAAACGGCGGCATAACGCACGGGAAACTGCGCGGGATGCAGGTCCCATCCCTGATAATATCCCTGCCTCAGGGAGTGATTTACATGGCCAAACATGATTTTCCATGCCCGGTGTACAACCTCACGGTTTTCCCGCTGCTGTTCTTTAGTAAGAGTTTCTCCTTTTGCGGCACGGTGCGGGCCAACCGGCATGATGTTGGTGGCCCCGTCGGAGATATTAATTCCCGTTTGGGCAAAGGATACTTTCATCATGTGACGTGCAAAATCGCAGGCAGCGTGGTCCATTTCCTGATGAGCTGCTGTAATGTTAACAGAGGCTGTATAATCATAAACTCCAAAGTGAGCAGAGACGCATCGTCCACGGGCAGCGGGTATAAATTTGGGTAAAAATATTTCTCCATCCTGATTAATAATGGATTGAGGAGTTTCGATCATCAGCTCGAGCTTCAGTGAGCCGGAAGCTAATTCCGATCCGGCTTCAATCAGTTCAAATGTATCCACAATTGCACTGATCTCCCCGGTGGAGACTACTTTTGGAAGCGTAACAACAAAATTATTGGGAAGTTTGCCGCCTGTTTCATCCAGCAGGGTGGAAAGGTAGATATCAAGAGTACGGAGCGAGCGTTCCCGTAATTCGGCAGTCAGTGGTTTGATACGAATACCAATAAAAGGAGGGAGTTTATTTTCACGCATACCCCGGGCTGTTTCTTTTGCAGTACGGACGGCATCACTGTCTTCTTCCCTGTTGGGACGGTTCCCGTAGCCGTCTTCAAAATCGATCCGAAAATCTTCAACCGGTTCCTTTTTCAATTTTTGAACTACCCGCTCATAAACGGTGTGGGCCAGCCATGCGGCTTCATTTTTGTCCTGAACCTTTTCCGGATTCATTTCCATTTGGCCGTTTATATCACTGATAAATTCATCGCCGGCTGAAAGCTGTTCATGTCCGGGAAATTCAAGTACCTTTGCAAATGTCACAAAATCAGAGGTGTATTCGTTTAAAGATCGAAGGGCTAGCTCTCCCAGTCGCTGTGAAGTCTCGGCTTTAAAAATTTGGGCACCGCCATATACTGTGTGGATCGCCTGCCTGGCAGAAGATTCCCCGGGATATTTTTCGGAAAAGGCATTATTGGTTTTGGTAATTTTATCGAGAACAGGACGAAGTTTTTCGTCGGTTAAAATCTGTTTCATTTCAATCCAGTAATTTTTTAAGTCGTATTTCTGTTATTTTTTGCTGTTCTTCAGCGGCAATGAGAATCTCGTTTGCAGGAACATTTTCCAGACGGCTTTCCAGGATAGCCAGCATTTCTTCAGCGGACTTTCCCGTAGCGCAAACGATAAAAATAAAACCAAATTTGTCCTCATACGTTTGATTGAGATCAGCAAGTCTTTTCAAAACTTTTTCTGAGGCTTCTGCGGTTCCTTTTTGTTCATCTTCAGCCCACTTTTTTGCAGAGCCATATTTTTTACGGAGGCTTTCCAAATCACCGATTTTGGGATGAGCTGCAAACGCTTCAAGCCAGTCGGTTTTATCAAGCTGGTTTTTCCAGATTATTTCAGCTTTTTGATAGAGATCATTTTCAGAAGAAAAGGGTCTTTCGCTTGCAATTTTACTTGCCCAGGCAGAAGAACCACAGCAGATCATCAGGTTGTTAATTGCTTCTTCTTGTGGCAGGCTGTTTAACTCTTCTAATGTCATTATACAAATTTACCGTTAATTCGAAGACGGCTCACACCACCGTCGGGATAGATGTTTAGCCGAAAATGCGTGAATGGTCCTCTTTCGATCAGTTCATTATCGAATATATGCTGATGATGAGCACTCAGTTTTTGTTTATCCAGAATTTGAGTCCATGTAAGATTATGACAGTTCAGGCTGTCAACGGTTTCAGTTGTATGGCAGGCGTCAATCGTGCAATAATCGGGGTAATTACCTTTAAAATGACTGGTATCCACTTCAATGCTATTCACAATTCCCGGTTTTGCAGCTTTCAGGATTACCCAGTCGTTGCCAGGTCCGCGCCGGCGCCGGCTCTCCCATCCTTCGCCCATATTTTGCGCTTTACCGGGCATGATCAGGTTACTCATTGGGCTAAAAAACATATCACTGCAAGCCACGGCACGGCCTCCGTTTTCCAGTGCGATAAGATCTGTTTCTTCATTATCCATTATCGTTTTTGGAGTCACTGAACCATAGGCACGAAACCGGGCAACACCGCCATCCGGATAGATGTTCAGTCGCAGATGTGTCCAGGTCGAATTGTCGGATATGGTATACATATTCTGCATACCCGGAGCCAGCGGTGAGCGTGGTAAAATTTCTTTCCAGAGATCGCTCTCTGCCAGGTTTTTTTCGCCGGAAAGGTCATCAATTTTACAGGCATCAACCGATGCATAAGCCGGATGATTACCCAGAAAATGGCTGGTGTCGATATCCACTCCGTGTATAACACCCGGCAGGCCCAGACGCATGATACACCAGTCATGGCCCGGAGTCCGCTTCCGCCGCGATTCCCATCCATCCATCCATTTACCACGGTCGGTATATTTATCAGGAATGAAGATACTTTTACTTTCTTTTAGCAGATTCTCTTTTTCAGCAAAAAAGTCATCGCTTGCTGCCAGTGTTTTGGCGCCCAATCGTTCAGATGCCAGATTGATAAGGTTTGTAAATACAGCCCGGGTTTCAGTATGATTCATAGATTCTTTATTTCTGAGTTGAATAAACTTCTTTGCCCTGCGGTTGATCCGCAACTCCGTTCTGGTCATAAATTTTTTGCCCGCGAAGCCAGGTTGCTTTCACCATGCCATACAGGGTTTTACCCCCATAAGGGGTTAATTTATGACGATGATACAGTGAAGAACCATCAACTGCAAAGGGTTTCTCCGGATTCCAGACCACAAAACTGGCCTCTTTACCTGAAGATATATCACCATGGCTCTTTTCCAGCCCAAGAAAACGGGCAGGTTCAGAGCTTGTCCATCTTGAAAGATCGGCAATGGTAATCATTTCTGAACGTCCGGCTGTCCATACTGCCGGCAGCAGCATTTGCAGGGAAGAAATGCCTCCCCACGCTTTTTGCAGGCTGCCTGTTTTCATATTGGGAGGACTGGGGGAGTGGTCTGTTGCCACAAAATCGATCAATCCGCTTTTCAGGGCACTCCACA
>JBHJOO010000320.1:0-3884 GCA_050329675.1 Balneolaceae bacterium | reverse complement strand
GTTTAATTTCATTATTTTAATCAGATTACAAAATCAACGCTTAATTGTTAAGTTACACATATACACCGCTTTTCCCCTCCCGGGAGGGGTGCAGGGGTGGGTCTGCTAACCTTAAAACCACTTTTTAGATAACATCAATTGTTAACATTTACGTTCTGTTACACGCCTGATCAACCATTTCCATCTGATTTTACGGCTCTGATAAAAATGTAATTAAAATCGAACAGTTTCAGAATTATCTCTTTTTAATGTTCTTTAGTATAATTTACACTGATTAGAACATTGACCTGTTAATTCGATTATCGAAACAGAATCCTATTTGATCCTCAATAGAATGCATCAATACATTTTGCTAACAATCTTTCACTATAATTTAACCTCTCATAAGACCTATTCATTGGTTTTTTCGCCACAAATATTTCATCTTTCATTCTCATTGCATTTCCTGCTACCAAGTGACGGGGATAAAAAGGCCCCCTTTTTTTAAGTATAGATGTAAAATCATCTTCACATTCTGTAATATTCACTATTGCCTGTTCAAGGTCGTTTATGTAGTCTTCATACTTGATTCTTTTATAAACTAATCCATTAGAATATTTTTTGGTTAGTAAATTCTTTAAAAACCATGATCTCAATATGACAAAGGTTTTTTGAGGTTTTACATCATGCTCAATACCGGCTTCTAAATCTTTCTTTGCTTGTCTTTTGTTTGAATTTAATACATGCCCGAATCGCCTTGTTAAATGAATTACCTTGACATCGAAACTCAACTTTTTTAAAATTGAAATCATACCCGGTGTTTTTGAAGAGTCAACTATACAATCACTGTTCGTATTTTCAAATATAATGTTATAGAGCATTTCAGTGTCTTTTAAAAATTTCTGAACAGGAGGAGTTTCATATTTCAGTAATCTTAGAGCAGTAAATAAGTTTCTATTACTTAACAATTTATTTTGAATATTTATATATGTATCCAGGTCAAGAATACGTACAAGATTCCATCTGTCAATAATTTGCTTCCACACCCTGCATTCCGGAACCGGTTCTCCACATGCACAGTATTGTCCACTTTTTATTCCTTTTTCCGGCAGAAAACGCAACTCTCCCGCACTAAAATGGTTCACTTTACTTCCTAATACGATATCTAATAGTGTGGATCCCGAATGCCCTTCTCCGGAGATATATATTATTGTTTTTTTATTCATTCAGAAATTTTCAGGTTGATATTAGAAATAATCTTTTTTAGAAATTATAACCTATTTAGAACTATAATCTTAGGCAGATTCAGAATCAATCAATTCACCTAATTCATCAGCTGAAAAAAATTCCACATCAGGCCATTTTTTTACGATGTGTGAAAGCAGTTGTTTTAGTGCACCCAATCCCTTTTTCCGGTTTTCTTCATTAATATGTCCGCAAAAATTTACCCTGTGAGAACTGATGATCGCCGGGCGTTTCCATCGAAAAGATGCTTCAATCTGTTTCAATGAATAGTCTACACCGTGATTTGTAATTTCCCTTGTTGGTTCAAATACAACATTCCGAACCAGAAACAATTGATTTTGACTGTTTCTCTTGCCTGTATAATTAAATTTTACAGAATATTTACCCATACCCTGATGCTCTTTTTTAATCATTGGCGTATCAATATACCTAATCCCGTTATTCTTTAAATACTGATGAATCATACTATTTTCCCGGCCGGCTGGGGCATTAAAATGTACAGCCCTGTATCCAAAAACTTTTTCAAATGCATTGAGGCCACTTTCAATAATGTATTCAAAATCTTTATTTTCATTTGGATTCCAAAAATCAAATGCCGCCACTGGCGATATAGTGATATGATTAATTGAAGGTAATCTTGAAAATGATCTGTTCTTTAAAATAGTCATGAAAGATGGATCTCTTTTTTGCAACATCTCATTAAAAACATTGACATTTAAATGTTCACGGCCATGGAATTGGGGAATCATTAATTCCTTGTCAATTCCCTCCATCCATAATTCCCAGGCTCCTTGATATGAATCTGGCTGTGAATGACTTAACTTTTCATATGTATCCGGCAGCAACTCATTAGAGTACTCTTGATAACCATCCTCTTCAATTTTCTCGAAATTTATATTGTATGGTACTGCAAATGGCGTAAAAACAGCATATCGGCCGTTTTTATCTTTAACTGACGACAGAACATCATAAAGCATCGTTAGATCATCTCTTGTTTCAAGTGAATCATATAAATCCAATCCTTTGAATTTACTTTTTACTTTGATACATGCATCATCCAATCTATTGCGGGCTTTTCTTGAATCTAACCGCACATTGCCATAATCATCCACAGAAAAAACCACAATTTTCCGGTCTGTCTTCCATCCGATCACATTTTTAGCATTCAGAATCAGATTTTTTTTGATTTCGTTTATAGCCTTCATTCCGGAGATTTTATATATCGATTGACAATTTCATCAGCATTTGACCTCTTAAAATTATTTGCAGCTTTTTCTGCCTTTTCAGCATAATTTTGGTATAAAGCCGGATTTTCTTTCATTTTGAGAATAAATTCTGCAGCTTTTTGCAGCCGGTCATGACTGTAACACCTGGCATGTCCAAATTTATTTACATAATCATGCAGCTCGGAATTCGGAGAGGCTATATAGAGGGAGGGGATACCAAAACTCATCAGATTATAGGATTTGCTTGGCACGCTGCCTTTGGATGTACTCTCATCCAGAATCACCACTCCGATATCGGCTGCCGAGAGGGAGTAGGGAAACATTTCATCTGACTGAAAAGGCAGGAACTGGCAGTTTGGAAGATTCTTTTCTTTCACCATTTTTTTCAAATGAGGCACCCTTGGCCCCCGTCCGATAATTTGAAAGAGAATGGACGGATGATTTTTCATCAGCTCCGCAAGTTCAACCATCACTTCCACATTATGGGTTAAACCGATATTTCCGGAATACTGAATAATGAATTTATCTGCCAGGCCGTGTTCCCGGATAAAAGGATTTTCATCCTTGCATACCTTTCCGTTTTGCTGAAAAATAGACCAAATCGATGTAACCTGAATTCTATCTTTATCTGCATATTGTTCAAGCAAACTTGCCATCCTTTTACCGATCGTGAATATCCGGTATGCTTTTTTAAAAACGATTCTGTTCAGTATCGTCCACGTTTTATAAACAATATGTTTTTCCCCCATCCCGGTTATTTTAAAAACGTCCGGATAGACGTCCCAGATCAACATGCTGAACCGGTGTGGCAATGCAATTTTCAACAGATATGCCATTGGCGGAATTGAAACAAAAAAAACCTCATGTTTCCTGAATTTAAATAGCAGAAGCATATATATTTTGAAACAGGCTTTCAGATAGGATACTATTTTCTTACGTGCCGGCCGTTCCACCCATTTGTTAATGCGGGTAACCCGAACAGAATTATCCAGGGTTTCACCCTGCACATGTATGCTGCCTGTAATCAGCTCAACTGTCTCAAATCTTTCGGCAAATGCATTACACAATCCAATAGTTAAATAATTGACAGCCTGATTCACAACCACAATTTTTCTGTCCTTAATTTTTTCTTTCATCAACAAGCTGTTTACATATTTCCAAATACTTTATTGCCCTGTCTTCAGCATCTGAGAAGTCCGATAATCTTTTTTTCCCATTCACAGCTAATTGTTGCTGAAGTGGCCTGTTTTTAACAAGGTCACGTATTTTTTCGGATATATCTTTCGCATCCACGGGATTGAAATAAAGGGCCGCGTCCTCACAAACTGTTCGTGCAAACCCGAGGTCTGACGTTAGAATTGGTTTTTCCATTGCCATTGCCTCGGCGTAAGAAGCCGAAAAACACTCCAAGAGTGTCGGCATAAACAGTGCATC
>JBHJOO010000238.1:0-2110 GCA_050329675.1 Balneolaceae bacterium | reverse complement strand
TCTATTCCTGCATGTGAAGAAACACCTTTTATTTTGATGTCGTAATGCCCGACACCCTTTCTCCTTGTCTTCAGCTTACCATCCGGATCCAGCGATGGTTCAAGAACATAAACCCGGTTCATTACCTTAGCTAACCGGATGATATTCTCCTTTGATTCTACAGTACCCGTTTCTTCATCCGAGTTTATAAATAAGACAGGCAGAACAGCCGGTTTTACACCGAGCTTATTCATGATCTTTAAAGCAGTGATCATCATTGCAATTCCCGCTTTCATATCATAAATACCGGGGCCGGATAATATATTTTCATTTTTTACAAATGGCATTATTTGCAAAGTACCCATTGGCCAGACGGTGTCAATATGGCCGAGCAACAATTGGCAGCCATTCCCTGATTTCACTAACGGACGAGCGAAAAGCTGGCCTCCGCTTTTTATTCCCGGATACCATGTGGCTGAATAATCTAACACATTAAGTTCCTTTTCGAGAACGATGAATAACTTTCGGTGCGATTTCGGGTGAACAGGCGGTGTTTCGATCAGCACCAGCTTCTTGAGCAGTTTCAAAAAATATGTTTTTTCACATTGACATTCACTTAGAATATCAGCCGGTTTAATTAAATCTAACATATACTATTTTTTAAAATTAGCCGGAAACGGAAACGCATTGGTTTCATCTATAATTGCATAACGGCCGGGAGAGATATAAGCAAGCCGCGGATGATCATAAATTAATTCATTTTCATCATGAGTTGGAGTTCGTATCATATCACTCCAGGATTGAGCATGAATGATTTCACCTAAAATAAGGCTGTTTTCTCCAAATCCGTCAATAATCCTTGACAAGTGGCATTCCAAAAAGAGATAACCACCTTCAACAAAGTAACCGTCCACCTTCGATGCACGGAATTTCGATACAGAATTGAGTTCGGGTTTTGTATTATCCTCACACCGGGGTGAAGCCGTTAAACTGGCAAGAACCAGCTGATCCGGCTTCGGAAACGTCACCGTAAATTCCCCCGTTTTTTTTATGTTCTGATACGTTCCATGATTTGGCGTACAGACAAACCCGTAATAGTTTTTCCATCCCAGGGGAAAGGCCATATGCTTGGGCGCAAAATTCGGAGTCGAATCCGGATTTACAGATCCGACCAATACCAGCGGATGCACGGTGAATACCTGTTCCCAAACCGGAAAATCAAGATTAAGTGTGGTAAGAATCGGATCTTGTGACATCATATTTTATACTTTTAATTTCTATTTTTCGACAATACTTTTTAAATCCCATACTTTAGAAAGACCAAGAATATGAAGGACTTCATAAAATATTTTCGGCGGATTTTTGATACGGATTTTTTTGTTATCCCTTAGAAGATTATGAAGAAATATAACCGCTTCGGTATTAACGAAACGGGAATGCGTCAAATCAATATGCAATTCATTACGATTTCCGAATAAATTACGGATGCCCTTCACTGCATTCAGATTAAAATCGGTTGCTAATACAACCTGAAGGCTATCTTTACTTTTTTTGTATTGCATGATACTCTTTTAAAATAAACTTTTTCAGGTATCCGGCCATTTCGGAATATGTTTTGATGTAATTAAAATCCAGGTTTAATCCCGCTTTTTGCATCCTCAAATGATCACCGTTTTTGTGAATAAATGGCATCACACCGGCAAATATAAAACCATAATGAATTAGTATTTCAACGACTGCGTCAACCCATGGAGAACGCAATGGGATGTCAACGAAAGATGCATTCAAATTTAAATTTTGAATACTGTTTAACATGCGGTTTAATGAAAGTTCAAAATTCTGTCCATATTTTTCAACAATGATAAGCGCCACATTTGATTCATAACTGATATTCAAATTCAACTCAGCACTTTCCGGAATTTTTACCTGATTTTGATAAAGGTCTGCTATTTCCGGTTTTATTTTAAATTGTCCGTAAATTTTTTTTACAACTGTTTCATATTGCTTCGGTATATAAACCGGTGTATTCCACATCTGTGTAACAGGTAAAAAATCTGCAATCACACTCACATTTTGCGGGTACTCTTCAGCCAGCCCTAAATAAACGGCCTTTGGTTCCCTGGAAAGCAGA
>JBHJOO010000486.1:0-2093 GCA_050329675.1 Balneolaceae bacterium | reverse complement strand
ATCCTTCTCCACAATCACAGGTGCCGCACCTCCGTGTTCAAGAGCGCAGCGGGTACCCGGCGCAAGTTTTGAACGGAGATACCATCCTACCTTAGCCGATCCGATGAACGTAAAAAAGTTGACTCTTTTATCGGTGACCAGTTTCTCTGCATTTTCGTTAGAGCAGAGCAGGGTCTGTATCCACCCTTCGGGCACGCCAGCTTCGTGCAAAATATCTGCCAGTGCCAGGCAAGAAAGGGGCGTGTTCAGGGCCGGTTTTACGATGACGGGACAGCCCGCGGCAAATGCTGTTACCACCTGGTGCACAATCAGGTTCAGCGGATGATTGAATGCACTGACGGCAGCCACCACTCCGATGGGTTCCCGCATGGTATAGGCCAGCCTGTTTTCCGAGGCTTCAGTAAGTCCCATCGGTACCTGCTCGCCTTTAAGCTGAGCGATTTCAGCAGCCGCAACTTTAATTCCGTTTACGGCGCGAAGCACCTCAACTTTGGAGTCTTTATAGGGCTTCCCCCCTTCGGCAGCAGCCGTTTTTGTGAGCTCGTCCACACGCGACTCAACAATGGACGCTGCTTTTTCAAGAATCTGAACCCTCCGGTGCGGCTGCAGCCAGCCCGATTGGTCCTGAAACAGACGGTATGCGGTATCAAGTGCTTTTTCTACATCGCCGGCATCCTGCATGGGCAGTTTTTTAAGGGTGCTAAGATCGTATGGAGATAAAATTTCTAACATAGCTCCTCGCTTATATGTGAGTTTGATTTATAATAGTTGAATTTAATCTATGAAAGGAGGCTGTCCAAAAAGGCATATTTCATCGTTCTCCGCTTAAATAATTTAGTTTATTTTAAATAGATGTAGCAGAAATTCTTCGTGTTACTTCGTGACCTCGTGTCTTCGTGGCAAAAACCTGCTGGTTTATTACCACGAGTCCGCCAGCTGGCGGATCGAAGGTTCACGAAGTAAACTTTAATTATTAAGGCATCCATTAATCAAATGCATCTTTTTGGACAGCCTCAACGCAATATCCAGCATTTTACAATCGGATTCAGGTTTTATAGTTCTTGAGATTTTTCTTTAATCAGTACGTTCAATATGGAGTGATTGAGTGAATAGTCAACGGCCAGGTCTATCAGGTGGACGCCTTTGGAATTCATACACTCCGCCAGCGTTTCCCGGAACTCTTCATCGCTCTCCGGCCTGTGGCCTTTAGCCCCGTAACTGTTGGCATACTGAACGAAGTCGGGGTTGTTGAAGTCGAGGCCGTAATTGTCAAAGCCCATATCTTCCTGCTTCCACTTTATCATACCGTACGAACCATCATTCAATATAATCACAACCAGGTCCAGGTTATAGCGCACGGCGGTTTCAATTTCCTGGGAGTTCATCATGAACCCTCCGTCACCGCAAACCGAAACAACTTTACGGCCGGGGTGTATCATTTTGGCCATCATTGCAGATGGCAGCCCGGCTCCCATGGATGCCAGCGCATTGTCGAGCAGCAGGGTGTTCGGGGAGTAGCATTTATAATTGCGGGCAAACCAGAGTTTATACACGCCATTGTCGAGTGTGATGATGTCTTTATCATCCAGTTCGTTTCTCAAAATATTTACAAGCCGCTGCGGCAGCATGGGGAAGCGGGTATCTTCAAAATATTTGCTTAAATGGCCGTCCACATCCTTCTTCACCTTGTTGTAAAAGGTACAGTCCCACGAAGAATCTTCGCTGATGTGCCGGCAGATATGGCGGATGGAGGTTTCAATATCTCCAACTACATTCAATTGCGGAAAGTAAACCGCATCTACCTCGGCGGGGAAGAAGTTCAGGTGGATCACCTTTTTGCCGCCCTTATGCATAAAGAAAGGCGGTTTTTCAATCACATCGTGCCCAACATTAATAATAAGATCAGCTTTATCGATGGCACGATGCAGAAAATCGTGATCGGACAGCGCTGCCGTTCCCAGGTATCGCGGATGGCGCTCATCAATCACTCCTTTGCCCATCTGCGTGCAGAAGAAGTGGATACCAGTCCGGTCAATAAATTCAGTGAGCGCCTCACGGGTGTCTTTCCGGTTGGCTCCCGCGCCGATCATCAA
>JBHJOO010000348.1:0-6092 GCA_050329675.1 Balneolaceae bacterium | reverse complement strand
AATGGTGGAGAAGAAATATTAGAAAATTAGCTAACAATAAAACCATTTTATAATTATTAGAGAATGGTTTTTTAAATTTTAAGCGAGGTTATATAATTGAATCTATTTTTATTCTTTTTGTTTCAGATTTCTTTGGAAAGCTATTTTGATTATAATTCTCAAGATGTAACAAATAGGCATGTTGTTGACACTTTGCAATATAACGATAATACTGTAGTATTTGATTTTTATTCAATGGGGTTCTTTGCAGTAAATAAATTTAATGTTCATAATAAGGAAATTATATTTTACGATGATGGGAATAAATCAATATATATTTTTGACAAAGAAAACACATCTTCAATTAAAAAGTTAGCGGGTGGGGAAGGCAGAGGTCCTAAAGATATTTTAGGTGTCCAATCATTGAGCAGTACCGATCAATATTTCGCCTACAGTGATCAGGTTCAACATAGAGTTACTGTTTTTGATAAAAATAAAAAAATAGTATTTCAGGAAGTGATGAATGCTCCCGTTGAATCATTATATTTAAGAAATGATGAATTATATTATTTAAAGCCCTCTAAGCTTGATGAAATGTTGTCCGTTTTATCGGTTAAAGATAAAAATGAGAAAATTGTTATTGAATCAATACCTCGTCAAGTAAATAATGTTATACCTGTTCAAATGACAGGTCGATTAGCTGGAAATGATGTTATTATTTGTCACCTTGGATATTGGTCGGGCTTTTTAAATTGTTATGATAAAGCTTCCCTGCAGAAATTGTACTCACGCTCAGTTATTAATATGCAAAGATTTGCAAAAGTATTTCAAAGAGTTATTGAGGGGGGATTAGCATCAGGTATAGAAAAAGGAGAAGTACCGGCTTCACTTGAATTTACCCTAAATAATGATTACCTCTTTGTCATACCAGCGGAAAGGATATCCAAAAAACACCTGATAGATATTTACGACGTAGCGAAGGGTAATTATCTAAAATCAATAATCTTTTCTGAAGAAGATTATTTGATTAGATCTATATCCATTGACGAGTATATACTATATATGATTATACAATCTGATGAAAGGTCAGATCTAAAGCTTGTTAATTTTGATTTAAGGAAGTCTTTGTATTAAAGTAAAATAAATTTTACTAACTATCTGAGAAGTCATCCTTTAATAAATGCGGAAAATCATTCTTGAATTTTTTGATTTTCGGAGCTATAACAACCTGGCAATACCCGGCATTGGGGTTATTTTCATAATAATTTTGGTGATAATTTTCGGCTTTGTAGTAATTTTTCAATGGCGAAATCTCCGTTACGATAGGATCATCCCATAAACCGGAAGCATCCGTTTTCTTAAGTGATTTTTCTGCAATTAGTTTTTGATCTTCATCATGATAAAAAATGGCTGACCGGTATTGGGTACCGATATCCGCTCCCTGCCTGTTTAAAGTGGTTGGGTTATGAGTGTGCCAGAAAACTTCAAGTAACTCTTCAAAAGAGATTACGCCCGGATCATATTTAATTCTTGCTACTTCGGCATGTCCTGTTTTTCCCGATATGACATCACTATATGAGGGGTTTTTTGTGGTGCCGCCAGAAAATCCGGATTCTACGGCTACTACACCATTGATTCGCTCATAAATGGCTTCCACACACCAAAAGCACCCGGCTCCAAATGTTGCTTCTTTATATTCTTTATTGTTTTTAGGATCGTTCATATCAGTACTAAACATAAGCAAGAGGATGAAGGCTGATAATAATTTCATGAGAATTCACTGTGTTCATTATAAGATTGTTAGTACAACGCCGGTTTATGATAATTATTAACTTGCAATACCAAATAATCATTCCGATTCAGTAAATACGCGGAAGGCAAGGATTACTGCCAATATAGAGCTGATAATGGCCGCAAGAAAAATGTAATTCATGTTAATGTGCAAGTCGAGTGCCCAGCCAATCAGGAAGGGGCTCAGGGCTGTACTCAAAACCATCAAAGATGAAAATAGGCTGCGAACAGTACCAATTTTATTTTTCCCATATACTTCAGCCCAAAGTGCCGATTTTATCGTGCCGCCGGCTCCCATTGTTATTCCAAAAAACAGCATATATGAAAAAGCAGTCCAATTTGCGGATGAGCTGATAGCTGTCAAAAGGCCAATAATCATTGGGAACAGGTAATAAGGAAATAATTTTTTAGCACTAAAACGATCTACCAATGGGCCTGCAAATAGTGAAAACACTATTCTGGACAAAGCAAAAGCAATAAAGGCAGAAGCAATCAGTGTGGCTGACCATCCAAGGTCAGCTGCAACAGTAATCTGATACAGAAAAAGGCCTGTAATCCAAAAAGGTGGCATTAAAACCGCAGGTAGAAACAGGAAAAAGCGTGAGTCACTGATAATTTCCTTATAATTTTCGATTGAGGAACTTTTCAATTCATCACTATTATCATGAATAACATCATCCGGCGATTTTTGTCCGGCAAGGTAGTAGATAACGGGAATGAGGACCCCGCCAATAATAACAGCAGCAAATGCCCAGGCAGTACGCCAGTGAATTACCGTTAGAAGGCCGGCAATGATCAATGGTAAAATAGCCTCGCCAAGTGGATAACCGAGACTGGAGATGCTAAGTGCTTTACCCCGTTCCTTATCATAATAACGGGCCATGGTGGTCTGAGCTGTATGCCCGCTTAATCCCTGCCCGGCAAGCCTCAATAAGAGCAGTGCAACAAACAAGGCCGGTATACTCCATGAAATTGACATCAAGATGCTGGCTAAAAAAAGGCCGGCAGCAACGGATAAACTATACCAGCGGAGCGGAATATGGTCAATCCATTGCCCGAGCCAGGGTAAAGCTAAAGCACTTGCCAAAGTCGCGAGAGAGTATATAGATCCAAATGCCGCATTACTCAGGTCAAATGAGGTCAAAAAGAAAGGGACAAACAATGAGATCAAAAATGTTTGTCCGAAACTTGAAAAGAATGTAAATGATAATCCGAAAGAGAGTAATTTTTTCTCTTTCAATGCAAATATCAGATAACTCATCCGGAGATTATATTAAATTATTACCGTCTGTTAGTTGATTGTTCTGAACTTCCAGATGGGTATGATAAGATAAGGCTGATTACTGTAAATATAAATGATTGTATCAGGAATATTGCCTTTTTAACCGGAAGCGCTTTGAATGATTATTTAACCTTTAAAAGGTTATAATATCAGCCATAGCAATACGAGAAAAATCATAATCCAGGCAGCAATTTGAATGCTTTTTTTCTGGCGTGGAAATTCATATCCACAGATCGGGCACACCTCCTCTTCTGCATTAACCTCAACGGCACATGAAGGGCACTCAATTTTTTTCATAATCAAATTATTTTTAATACTATTCCTGAAATAATTCTCAAATCTATCTATTAACATAAAAATAATATAAAATCGAATGGCGGGACAAGGATCAGGTGGAAATGTTTTGGCAGCATTATGCAGCTTATTTATTCCGGGCCTGGGGCAGTTACTCCAGGGGCGTTTACTGATAGCTGTAATCATGTTTGTTGCGGCAGGGGCTTTATGGTATGTATTGTTGGGGTGGATTATCCATCTGTGGTCAATTATTGATGCTGCTAAATTTAAACCGAAACCATAATAGAAATGATATGATTGAAAAATTAAAAATTTTGACACTGTTTCTGGTTCTCATTATGGCTGCATGTGGCCGCCCCGGACAGGACCTATCCTCTTTTGAGTCTTTGAATCTTGAGGAAATTACAATTGATGACCTCACTAATGGATATGAAAACGGCGATTTCACAATACAAGAAGTGGTGAAGGCCTATCTGGAACGCATTGAGGCTATTGATAAAAACGGGCCCGGATTAAATTCAATACTGCAGCTTAATCCGGAGGCACTTGAAATTGCCGAAATGCTGGATAAGGAACTTCAGGAAGGAACAACAAGAGGGCCGCTTCACGGGATTCCCGTAGTGCTGAAAGACAATATTGATACAAATGACATCATGCAGACAACGGCGGGATCCCGTTTTATGGCAAATTCAAATCCGCTGCAGGACAGCTTTATTGTTCAAAAACTTCGTGAAAGCGGGGCTGTGATTCTCGGAAAAGCCAATCTGAGTGAGTGGGCCAATTTCCACAGCAGTTTTTCATCAAGCGGCTGGAGCGGCCATGGCGGACAGGTAAATAATCCCTATGATATTACAAGGAATCCTTGTGGTTCAAGTTCAGGTTCCGGAGTGGCTGTATCTGCAAATCTTACTGCCTTCGCCATTGGAACCGAAACCAATGGCTCGATTGTTTGTCCGTCAACCGCTAATGGGATTGTGGGTATGAAACCTACCGTGGGACTTTGGAGCCGGTCCGGTATCATTCCGATATCCTACACTACGGACAGCGCAGGGCCGATGACTCGAACAGTGAGGGATGCTGCCATTGTGCTTGGTGCAGCGGCTGGTATTGATCCTGAGGATGAACTGACGAAAGAAAGTGAAGGCAAAGCGTATTCTGATTATACACAGTTCCTGAGCGAAGACGGCCTGAATGGTAAACGAATCGGATTCTATAAAGCCCCGCTTGGCAATCATTTCAGGGTAGATACCCTGATGCATGAAACCGTCCGTTTTTTTGAAAGCAAGGGAGCCGAAATCGTGGAAATAGATCAAATTTCACAAGAGAATATCGGCGGTGATGCATTTCAGGTACTGCTCTACGAGTTTAAAGATGGCCTGAACAAATATTTTGAGTCGCTCGGGCCCGATGCACCCATCAAGAGCATTGAAGAACTGGCAGAGTTGACACGCAACAGTGATTTGGAGACTGCCAGATTCGACCGGAACCTGATTTTAATGGCAGCGGAAAAAGACGGGCTTGATTCCGATGAATATCAAAATGCATTGGAAAAGATGCTGAAACACAGCCGTGAAGAGGGAATTGATCGCGTGATGGATGAACATAAACTGGATGCTATCATAGCTCCGACCGGTTCGCCTGCATGGAAAACAGACCTTACGCTTGGGGATAACTTTAAGCTGGCTTCCAGTTCGCCATCAGCGAGGGCAGGTTATCCCATTATTACCGTTCCCATGGGCACTTTCGACGGTTTACCTGTTGGAGTTTCAATTTTTGGAAGGGCCTGGAGTGAAGCCGTTCTTCTTGAAATTGCCTATGCCTATGAACAGGGTACCAGGCACCGGAAAATACCGGAGTTTTTGGGTTGGGAAAGATAATGTTTTTGGTGATGGGCCAAATTTTAAAAAAATGTGATGTTTTAAAAAATTTAAAGCGCCATATTTTTACAACTGTGTAAGTTAAAGAATAATTAAAACAGCATGAATAGACATTTTCTTATTCTATCATTTCTGATTCCTGTCATTTTCTTTTACAATTGTGACAACTCGCCCACAACCGCGGATCAAATAGAAATTAATTTTGATCCGATTAATCTGGATGTCCGGATCTTTTTAATGGAATCCCCCGCCTCTCCCGGTTTGACTGCCACTGTGAATGAAAATGAAGTTAAAAAGCTTATGGAGGGGGTCAATGAAGTTTGGGAGCAGGCAAATATTCAGTGGGAAATAGAAAGGATTCAAATCATAGATGCATTGAATGGAGAAGATTATGAGAGAATGCTGCGGGGAGAGATAGGTTTAACTACCAGTTTGCTTATAAGTACCATACCCGATGGTGTTATTCAATCTGATTCGTGGGATATATTTTTAATCAATGAATTGACTGGTGGCATTGGGGGTGTTTATCTGCCGCATATAACTTCCGTTATGCAACCGGAAACAGATCCGCTTGGTGTATCAGGTTTACAAGGCGGATTAACAAGAATTCTGGCACATGAATTGGGACATTCCCTCACTTTAAACCATGTACCCTGCACATCACAAGGCAATTTAATGGCCGCCGGTTGTCCTCAGGGAGTTAGAACAAGATTAACCCAAATTCAGATAGATGCGTCAAGAAATCAGGCGGCCTCAAACAGGCCTGCCGGCAGTAATCCTGACGTTACAATCTGAGTTTTGCATTTCTCAAGGTTTATGTTTGATCACGTTAGCATCAATCACTTCCTAAGCTTATCTTTTTATTTCAG
>JBHJOO010000278.1:0-7881 GCA_050329675.1 Balneolaceae bacterium | reverse complement strand
ATCAGAATAATGAAATACAATAAATAGATGACATGTTGCTTTAGCGGATTTAAAATCATCTTTTTGTTTCAAGAAGCTCCAGCCATCTGTCTTTTTTCTCTTCTTCTGATAGTGGCTCCCGATCTATAAGTGCACGTTCCCAGGAACCATATACCGGATTTGGAAGCATAAACCATTTTACACCCCATTTATCAGCGTGATCAAGTACCATTTGATCTCTGTCACCCATTGAATTTGTTCTTGCAGGCAAAAAGTCATTCAGATCATCACCAAATATCATAAGTACACGGAAACGATCAGACACCCATTTTCTTCGTTCAACTTTTGCACTGGTCCAGTTTTCCTGTGCTCCATTGGTCATCACTGAATTTAATGTATCCGAAATGGGAAATCCAAGTTCTCTCAAATTTCGGATAGTTTCCTCCTCCGTAATGTGATCCCGGTTTGTGATATAGAAAACTTCAATGCCAAGAGAATCAGCTTTCTTTGTTAATGGAACCACCTCTTTAAGAGCGGTGGCCTGTGCTTCACGAACCCAGTTATTCCACGTGGATGGGTTAAAAGTTTCTCCGTCTTTTATAAGCCGGGCTTGATAATAAGAATTATCAAGTGCTGTTTCATCCAAATCCAGTATAATGGCAGGAGGGAGGGTGGTATAATTTTCCGATTGCTCAACAGAAGCAGTCCAGGTTTTATCATTAAGGGCGACTGGAAGATTTCGTTCTGCAGTTAAATACGCTTGTAATGAGAGGGCTTTATATTCAGCCGAATGTTGCATCCAAAGCGTTGCCAGAGTGGATGGATTATCTGCCCGGTGTATAACTGATTGGCATCCGGCAAATAGTAAAAAAATTAGAGTAAGTGACGAAATTCTTTTTAAATGAATCATGTATAAAATTTTATTTGAAACTGGTTTAATCGATACAAAATAATGAATTTGATATAATCGAAAAGAAATATAGTGATTTTTTGTAATGACCCGATTGGTATTCTTCTTATATTTGTCCCGAAATGGTAAAAAATAAAAAATCATCCGAAGACAAAATTATCGGGCGCCTCGAACATGTTGATTTCCCCGAGTGGAATATTTCGGGAGTGGAGGCTAAAATAGATACCGGTGCTTACACATCAAGCCTTCACTGCCATCACGTGGAACAGTTCGATAGCAATGGTATTCCCATGGTACGCTTCTATTTGCTGGATCCGGATCATCCTGAATATGAACAAAAACCATACAGCTGCAGGATGAAGAGTTTAAGAAAGGTAAAGAGTTCAAATGGTTTAATAGAGGAGCGATTTTCCATTAAAACAACAATACGTTTATCTGCAAAAATTTACCCGATTGAATTGACACTTGCAGACAGGACCAACATGAGATACCCGGTATTATTAGGCAGAAAATTTATACAGAAAAGATTTATTGTAGATGTATCTAAAAAATTTATATCAGATTAGTTTAATTAAATGACAGAGAATACGTTAAATATTGTAATTTTATCCAGAAACAAAAACCTGTATTCAACCCGCAGGCTTGTAGAAACCATTGAAGAAAGGGGACATAGTGCACATGTTCTCGATCACCTGAAATGTGATATTGTGATTGAGCAGAATAATCCTTCTGTATATTATCAAGGTGAACAAATAATAGACATTGATGCGGTTATACCAAGAATCGGTGCATCGGTAACATTTTATGGAGCTGCAGTAGTTCGTCAGTTTGAAATGATGAGTGTATTCACGGCAGTTGAGTCTCAATCTCTTGTACGTTCCCGCGATAAACTTCGAAGTCTGCAAATTCTTGCCCGCTCAAGTGTTGGTTTACCCAAGACTGTATTCACAAATTACTCGAAAGAAGTGAATCAGATAATTGATAGTGTGGGTGGGGCACCTTTAATTGTAAAATTGCTTGAAGGTACCCAGGGGTATGGCGTTGTACTTGCACCGACAAGGAAAGCAGCAGAATCGATTATTGATGCTTTTCATAGCATGAAAGCCCGTATTATAGTGCAGGAATTTATTGAAGAAGCAAAAGGTGCGGATATCCGGGCATTTGTAGTGGACAATAAAGTTGTCGGGTCAATGAAAAGGCAGGGGAAAGAGGGAGAGTTCCGTTCCAATTTACATCAGGGTGGAAGCAGTGAAATTGTGAAATTGAATAAAGCTGAAAGAAATGCTGCTCTTAGTGCTGCAAAAGCTATGGGCCTGGCTATTGCCGGCGTAGATCTTCTGCAGTCTGAACGAGGCCCTTTGGTTCTTGAGGTAAATTCTTCACCGGGATTGGAGGGAATTGAGAAAGCAACCGGAAAAGATATTGCCGCTTCTGTTATCAATTATATAGAGAAAAAGGTGAGTGAACAAAAAATGAGGAAATTCCGTAAAAAGCCAAACAAAAATGCGTGATATAATTACTATAAACGGGCATTCAATCGGATTGGGAGAATCGGCAGATATTAATTTAAATATAGCCAAACTTCCAACCCATACCACGATTGATTTACCTGTGAGGATTGTGCGTTCTCATAATAAAGGACCGGTATTGCTGTTAACGGGTGGCTTGCATGGAGATGAGATAAATGGCATTGAAATCATCCGTCGCATTGTGAATGAAAAAATGGATTATTTTGACATAGGTACGATCATTGCCATTCCGCTTGTGAACGTGTATGGGTTTATACAAAATGTAAGAGGTGTGCCGGATGGAAAAGACATCAACAGAAGTTTTCCCGGTAACAAAACAGGGTCCCTGGCAAATCTTGTTGCCTATACACTTATGACAGAAATTATACCACATATCGATTTTGGAATTGATTATCATACAGGAGGAGCAAGCCGTGCCAATTATCCGCAGGTCAGATGTACATTTGAAATAGAAAAAAATGTGGAACTTGCCAAAGCGTTTCACCCGCCCGTTTTATTACATTCATCACTAATTGACAAATCATTCAGAAAAGCTGCATTCAAAAAAGGGAAGCATATTTTGGTATTTGAATCGGGAGAATCGCTCAGGTACGATGAATTTGGAATAGATTTGGCTGTTGATGGCACCTTGCGGCTGATGAAATCCCTTGGTATGATTTCAAATGCACCTAAAGCAAACTATGAGATGGAAATTTTTAAAAAAAGTAAGTGGATCAGAGCAAGAAATGCCGGCTTGTTCAAGCCAAGAATTGAACTTGGCGAAACAGTTAAAAGGCGCCAGATGTTAGGACGAATTACCGATCCATTTGGGCATGAAAATTTTAAAATTATCTCTAAAGAACAAGGTAAAATAATCGGTCTGAATAATAATCCTGTAATACATAAAGGTGATGCCTTGATGCACTTGGCTGTAAATGAATAAAATGAAGATACCAGATATATTATTTCACATATCAACCAAGCGAAAATGGAAAGAACAGGTAAAAAATGGGGAGTATACGCCTGCTAATTATGATCTTACAGGCAGGGTAGAGCTCTTGCATTCTGAAAAAGTTCAGGCTTTTTTAAATTCAAATTTCAAAGGCCGCAAACATACAGTTTTACTTGTCATTGATACATCGCGATTGGATGGTGTTGTAAAAGATTCCGGAGAGTTTGGGGTCTTCTATATTGAGAAACCGTTAAACACTGATTCTGTTCTTGATAGAATTGTTCTTGAACCTGATAAAAACGGACTTTTTGATATTAATATTGAATCCTGAAAAAGAGTAAAGAATTCAATTGGGTAAGGTTGCCTGCTTCATAAAATATTCATAATAATAGATGATATTGTTAATAGGATATAATACTCTTATATACTAATATGGATGTCAGGTGTCACATATTTAATACAATAAAAAATAAATTTGGTTCAAAAAAACGAGGAGGAACATTATGAAATCTCCTGATAAATATATCCGTAAAGCTAATCCACTTAAAAAATATTATTTAATTAATATTGAGATAGGATTGATACTTTCATTGTTATTGACAATCACATTGTTCAAAATAGATTTTTATCCTGAATCTGAAGAATTGGAATATATTGTTAAAGATGAAATCATCAAGATTGAAGAAATTGAACAGACTCGCCAGGATGAGGTGCCGCCGCCGCCGCCCAGGCCTCCGGTACCGGTAGAAGTGCCAAATGATGAGATAATATTGAATGATGAGATAGATTTTATCTCGGAACTCAATGTATCGGAGAGGCTTGAATTGCCTCCGCCACCAAGGGGTGAAGAAAAAGAAGCTGATGAAGAAGAAATATTTGTAGTGGTTGAGCAAATGCCAGAATTGATCGGTGGCATATCTTCAGTAATGAAGCATATCAAATACCCTGATATGGCGCGAATGGCCGGAATTGAGGGCAGGGTGATTGTTCAGTTCATAATTGATGAAAAGGGTAATGTTGTTGATCCGAAGGTTGTTCGTGGTATTGGAGGCGGCTGTGATGAAGAAGCGGTTAGGGCAGTTAGCCAGGCTAATTTTATACCAGGCATGCAAAGAGGTAAACCTGTAAAGGTACGATACAGTATGCCGATTACATTTAGCTTGTCGAAAAGTGAAAATAGCAAATGACACCAAACTACCGGTAAGAGAGTGAAATCTCTTACCGGTCTATTTCTAATCCTGTATTTTATTATGAACATAAAATATTGTGAGGGAGAGAAATGCAAACACAAAATTCAAATGTTTTTAAAGAAAATCCGCTTAAAAAATATTATCCTATTAATATAGAGATTGGAATTATTATATCACTTATAATCACTATCGCTCTGTTTAAAATTGATTTCTATCCTGAAGCGGGCGAGATTGAATATATTGCAAAAGATGAAATTATTCAGATTGAAGAAATTGAACAAACACGGCAGGAGCAAGCACCGCCACCACCGCCCAGGCCTCCGGTGCCGGTAGAAGTGCCCAATGACGAAATACTTATTGAAGAGTTAATAGATTTGGATACGGAGCTGCATTTTTCGGAAAAGCTTACCTTGCCGCCGGCTCCGCCGACACAGGCCGGATCAGAAAATGAAAAGAATGATGAGGATGAAATATTTGTAAGTGTAGAGCAGATGCCTGAGATGATTGGCGGGCTTGCATCACTATACAATAAACTAAGATATCCCGAGGCAGCATTAAAGAACAAGATTGAAGGAAAAGTAACTCTGCAATTTGTAATTAATGAAAAAGGTGAAGTAACAAATCCGGTTGTTCTCAGGGGCATTGGATATGGCTGTGATGAAGAAGCATTGCGCGTGATACAGCAAGTAAAATTTACACCCGGTTTGCAGCGTGGACGGCCGGTAAAAGTCAGGGCATCTATACAGGTTATATTTACACTGCTCCATAAATAGCGTATAATATATATTATGTAAAGTTAAAGTTTCCATATGAATGTAATCTATTTTCTCTGCCCTCCCCTAAACGACATACATTATTTTTTTTTAAAATGATACACTAACCAGATAACACATCTACAATTTTTTTGAAATCCGGAAGTTTTCCCGCATCCTCCAGGATTTCTGAATACCTGAACCGCCCGTCTTTTCCAATTACAAATGCTGAACGTTTCGCAACACCTTTCATTCCATAAAAATCATCATATAAACAATCATACAATTCAGAAACTCTCTTATTAAAATCACTTAGAAGTGAAAAATTCAGGTTTTGTGCTTTTTTAAACTCTTTTAAAGTGAAAAAACTATCCACACTAATTCCCAAAATTTCTGCATCCAATGAATTATATAATTTCATATTATCACGTGCCTGGCATAACTCTTCGGTACAAACACGTGTAAAGGCAAGTGGGAAAAAAAGTAAAACCACTTCTTTTTTATCTCTGAAATCAGAAAGCGCTATATCAATTCCTTCACTGTTTTTTAATGTAAAATCCGGAGCTATATCCCCATTTTTATATTTCATAATTTTATTGTCTAACCGGATACTATTTTATTCAAAATTTCAACTGCGGGTGAAGCCGTTATAACTATACCAAGTGCAAGCGGCAAATCAATGATCCAATTATCTATTCCGGAATAACCTGCATTTAAAGCATAAAAGAAAAAAGATACGCATAATAACAGATTACCGGTCAGTAAAAAGCCCGGAGAATCTATTTTATTAAACAAACCTGCTATTATTAAGAAAGAAACTATTACTGTTGCTCCCCCAAGTATGAATACATATATCAGGTGAAGGCTTTCGGAAGGCACCATTAAAGGAAAAGATAAGTAGGCGAGAAAAGGTACAAATATAAATCCTGAAGGAAATCGTGTATGAACTGGCTTAAGTGACCTGATAACAATTAATTCCAATGACAGCAAACTACATATCATTAAAATTTGAACATGTGGCAAAAACTCATGTACGAACAATGGAAATTCGACTACATTCAGATAAAAGAATAACAATGAAATCAATACAAATAAGACAAGCAGAAACCCGGGTTTTAACTTCGAGTTAATTTTCAGGAAGAAATACAGGATTGCAAAACAGGCACAAACAATGACAAGAATCTGACTCCACACTTTTTATTACCAGGATAATTAATCTTTTTGCTTTTTCTCTAATTCACGTTTTGCCTGTTTTTCATTCTCAAAAATCATAACCAGTTCAGCTATCTCTTTCAATATCTGACGATCGTTTTTAATCATTTTCTGAGCAAAATCATACAGCGAAAGTGGATTTTCATTTTTATCATAAATTACTATCTCCCAATCAATCAGAGATATATTTTGAAATAAATTTAAAAGTGCAGCCCTGTGAATACCAATCTTATCAAGAGTTTTATGAATATCAGCTTCACTGTCCCCTTTAAAAGATTTTTCAAAATGATCAAACCTTCCAAGATGTATCGGCCTTTTTTCCTTTACTGCTCTTTCTATAATTGGCCTGAAATAGTTCATTTGAGCATAATCGATTAGCTGTAAACTTTCTTTTACTGATCGTTTTTCAGGCGGTGATAGATCATAGGGTATGCTGTCGATCACATATTTAAGGGCCTCCGATTCATCCTGCAAAAATGCTGCATCCTCTATTAACTGTTCATACTGTCTCTGGGTAACTTCTATATCAGCCATTGTGCAGATAAATCTGTTCTGAAATTATATTTATCGTTTCCAGATTGATTTTGCTTCTGTTGCATCATTTTTCTTTTGTTGTTCAAGCATATCAACCAGCGACAATCCTGTATTCCAATCTGTATCGCGGTCGCGAACAGAGTGAATATTATTTTCTTCCTGAAAATCCCAGAACTGACCAAACTGTCTGTTTCTGTAATTTTTTAAATAATCCAATCGCTCTTTTAAATCTTCTTTTGGAACAAGTAATCTTTCTTTATTGTAAACAGCTTCATCTCTTGACTCAAATACAATATCATAATCCTTACTCATCACGATCGCCTCTTCAGGACAAACTTCTTCACAATATCCACAATAAATACATCTTAACATGTTAATTTCAAAAAAGTCGGGGTATCTCTCTTTCGGGTCTTCAATATCTTCATTTGCCTGCATACTAATAGCAAGCGGCGGACATGCTCTTGCACACAATCCACAGGCAACACATCTTTCTTTTCCGTTATCTTCAATAAGTACCGGCCTGCCCCGGAATATTGCCGGCGGATCCCACTTTTCTTCCGGATAATTCATTGTAAACTTGGGGGAAAAAAACTGTTTTAGCGTATACCAAAGAGCTTTGAATATCTCGGGTAAATATAAGTTTTCAAGAAACGAGAGTTTACGCTCTCTCCTGTAGTCTTCATTCAAGGCATTTACTACAGGTTGTTCAAGATTATCGGTCATTATGATTCAATTTAAGAGTTCATCCTTATCTGTCAGGTTAAAATAAACCTTATATTACTTCTGTTCAAAGAGTTTTAATCAATTTTAAATTACTTTTGGCGAAAGGTCATCGTAATCGGTA
>JBHJOO010000550.1:0-4635 GCA_050329675.1 Balneolaceae bacterium | reverse complement strand
AAGGCAGGCTTTTAACAAATGGCGGCCGGGTTTTGAATGTAGTTGGCCGTGGAAATACCCTGAAAGCAGCCATTGATCATACCTACGAAAATGTGAAAAGAATCCGGTTTGATAATGCCTATTATCGAAGCGATATCGGAGCGAAAGGCCTGCGCTACTTTCAGAATTAAATGTGAATGTGTATCGTGAAATATTTTTCTACACTTTTTTTTCTTCTCTTTGTATTAGGATCCGTTATTACAACAGCACAGAAAACAGAAGAGGTTCAATACCGGATTGCTGAAGAAAATCTTGACCGGCCTTCATCCGTGTATGTTACTCCGAGAGGTGAAATTTACGTGACGGAACGGGGCCGCCACAGGCTATTGAAATTTAACCTGATGGGGGAACGGCTGGACGCGATGGGCAATCAGGGCCTGGGAGCCTTTCAATTCGACCGTCCGCTGGATGTGGATGCTACTAATGGTTTAAAGATTTATATCGCCGATTTCAACAACCGTCGGGTTCAGGTATATGATAACCGGTTTCAGTATCTGTCTACAATCCGGCAGATACAGGGAGCACGGTTTTCGGGTGAGATCCAGCCGTCATCTCTGACTACAAACCCCATGAGTGATCTGTTTATATATGATGAAAACCGGCACAGAATTTTAAAATACAACACAAATGGAATTTTCGAGTTCGAAGCCGGATTACGGGGAACGGATATACACTCTGTAACCGATATGAGCGCAAGCCAGGATTTTTTATTTATCCTGGATAAAAAACAACAGGTTATACAAGTACTGAATCATTCTGTTCAAATCAGACGTTTTTTAGGCGGATGGAATGATCTGAAAGCAATATCCTCACGTCACGATCAGCTATTGGCCATTGACGGGTCAGAATTGATTCATATGAATATTCGCGGATCTGTTCAAAACAGGATCGATCTTTCACATAAAAATATACTATCCGTTTCTTTTTATGGAAGAAACCTTGCCGTAATTACAGATCACTCTCTGTTTATCTACGATTTACCATTTCTTGAACAGTTCCGGTAACGATATAAAACTGTAATCAATGACAGACTGGAGTTTTATATTTGACAACACTCTTTCATTTAATGAAAGGTGTAGAAGGGTACTGAAATATCAGTTAGAAAATAATCCGGTATACAGAACCTTTTATAAGGCCATATCCGGTAAATATCCTGTAAACGGTGAACCATATCAGATTCCCAAATTACCGATAAGAGCATTTAAAGAGGCAGTCATATCTACATGTGATGTTGATGATGCCGAATTGGTTTTTAAAAGCAGCGGTACCGGAAAAGAGGAGAGTAGCAGACATTACGTTCAGTCAAAAGAGCTTTACAAAGAGTCAATTCTGCGTGGATTTCAGTTGTTTTACAACAGGAATGATTACGTGATTTGGTGTTATACACCGGGTTATAATGAAAATCCGGATTCATCCCTTGTTTATATGCTGAATGAGTTGATTACAGATGATGAGACAGGGTTAAGCAAGTTTCTTCCCCTGAATCAGCCCCTGAAAAAAAGTGACATTGCACAGGCAGAAGCCTCGGGAAAGAATTTAATGATATTTGGTGCAGCCTTTGGATTACTGGATCTTGTTGAGATGGAACCGGCCCGGCTTCCGGAGACATCAGTGGTGATTGAAACAGGTGGTATGAAAACCCGCCGAAGAGAGATGAACAGGGAAGAACTGCATGAAAAACTCGCAGCAGGCTTTGGAATTAACAGAAGCTGCATACACTCCGAATACGGAATGTGTGAATTACTTAGCCAGGCTTATGCCACAAATGGCAACTGGTTCAATACCCCGCACTGGATGCTTGTAACTGTACATGATGCAGATAACCCGTTCAGGATCTGCAACCCCGGCGAAGAGGGTAAAATTGGTGTGATTGATCTTGCAAATCTCTATTCATGCAGTTTCATTTTAACCGATGACCGAGGCGTGATAGATGAACAGGGCCGGTTCCAGGTCCTGGGGCGCTGGAATAACACTGACATGAGAGGATGCAATTTTCTGATAGAGAGAGATTAACCCGAATTATTCACGAAATTACTAATAACCGCAGTTCGATTAATAAATCAGGTTATTAAAAATCCCCCTTTGAAGGGGGCGCGGGGGGATGATAAATGATGAGTTATTTTGTGTTTGGAAGTTTTATCAGGTTGTCAATTTCGAGTATCTGCCATAATATTGAAGAATTGTGCTATTGGCAACATGGTCGATCATCTACCCGGCCCTATGGTTTCACGCGAAGCCCGCAAAGATCAAGGCTCACAAAGAACACAAAATACCAAATTCAATTTTTCTTGAGTGCGGATTTATTATTTTAAGGTATACAACCGAAAATTGAATTGATAAAACTAAAAAATTCAGAGTATTTATGAAACCAGCCAAGCTAATCATTGATAATCAGACTTTTGAACTTGAAATTATTGAGGGATCCGAAGGCGAAAGGGCAATCGACATTACGAACTTACGAAATGATACAGGTTATATTACATCGGATACCGGTTACAAGAGTACCGGCGCAACAAGGAGTGCCATTACATTTCTGAACGGAGAAGAGGGAATACTGCGATACCGCGGATACCCGATTGAGCAGCTTGCCGAAAACTCCTCTTTTCTTGAAGTAGCCTATCTGCTGATTTACGGCAAACTTCCTAAAGCAAATGAACTGGACGTGTTTACGGATGGCATTACACGGCATACCCTTATTCATGAGTATATGAAAAAGCTCTATGAAGGGTATCCCGAAAAAGCGCATCCCATGGGGGTATTGGCATCCATGATTGCTGCATTATCTACCTTTTACCCGGATGCACACAATACCAAACTGGATCCGGAACAGGTGGATGTAACCATAAAACGACTGATTGCCAAGAGTGCAACGATTGCGGCGTGGTCGTACCGAAAGTCGCAGGGGTTTCCGATCATGTATCCGCAAAACCGGCTTAGTTATTGTGAAAATTTTCTGCATATGATGTTCGCCCTTCCCACTGAAGAGTACAAGGTGAATCCGGTTGTTGCAAAAGCGCTCAATATCCTGTTGATCCTTCATGCAGATCATGAGCAGAACTGTTCAACCTCTACTGTACGGATTGCGGGATCTTCTCATGCCAGTCTTTACGCAGCGATATCATCGGGTGTATGTGCACTGTGGGGACCGCTGCACGGCGGGGCCAACCAGCAGGTGATCGAGATGCTGAAGACCATTCACGCAGAGGGGGGTAATGTGGAAATGATGATTGAAAAAGCAAAGGATAAGGAAAGCGATTTCCGCCTGATGGGGTTTGGCCATCGCGTTTACAAAAATTTTGATCCCCGTGCCAAAATCATCAAATCGGTTTCAGACGAATTGCTGGATGAACTCGGAATCGACGACCCGCTGCTGGATATTGCCAAATCGCTTGAAAAAGTGGCCCTGAACGACAGCTACTTTGTAGATCGTAAATTATACCAGAATGTGGATTTCTACTCGGGCATTCTCTACCGCGCCATGGGCATTCCTACTGAAATGTTCACCGTCATGTTTGCCCTTGGACGCCTCCCCGGCTGGATTGCCCAATGGAAAGAGATGCGTGACAACAATGAGCCGATATCACGGCCCCGCCAGATTTATGTTGGTGAAACAAAACGCGATTATGTGAAAATTAATAACCGTTGACTGAAGTCAACGGGAATAGAGAAAATTCAAATAACTCAGTTTGTACTGTGTGGGTTCATTTTAATCGTTGGCTTTAGCTTTTATAATCGGCTTTACTATTACCGTCAGCTTCAGCTGATGGCTAAAAAACCCCCCGAGTCGCCTAAATATATTTAACGCTACAAGTCAGCCGATGATTTCCGGCTCAATCCCCACCTCCCACTCACCAGGCTGAAAGCCTGAAACAACTCAGCCCTGAGCAACGCTCAGGGTCAGGAAACAGGCGCAAATCCGGCAGGCTGTAGGCCTGCTGCAGAGGGTTCATTTTGTAATTAAATCTTTTTTTGATTAAATCAGAATCAGGATAAATGTGTAAAATTTTTTGAAGCTCGATTGTGGCTGAACCTGTCTCAGGCCTTCAGCCTTATGGATTATAACGAACGATTTTTCCCCAGGCGCTGCCCGGGGCTGGATTGTGACAGGCTTTCAGCCTGTTTTTTTGGAATATCTGAGTCCGGAGCCGAAGCGTACACATTTATTGTCGCAGATTACCTGCTCTTTTAGTACTGTCAACGAAATACCTAACATCTACAATCCCGAGCACCTGATTTTGCCCAACTGCAGTCAACACCATTTTAACGCTGTCAGGATAAAAGTACTGTTTGGGTAAATTTTTAGCAGGCCGCCTTTACTCCTTTATAATTCCGGTTGCGGGTATTTATCAGGCAATAGTGTTATCATTTAAACTCAGCAAGTAAAAACAGATTTAAAAAAATTTGATGTTTATGGAACACAAATATAACCTGGCAATCCGGTGGACAGGTAATACGGGTCAGGGAACTTCAGATTACCGTTCCTATGCAAGAAGCTTTATAATTAAAGCAAAAAACAAAAATGAAATATGTGGCTCCTCAGACCCTTTGTTTCGTGGGGATGAGACAAAATATAATCCTGAAGAATTACTGGTTGCT
>JBHJOO010000158.1:0-6936 GCA_050329675.1 Balneolaceae bacterium | reverse complement strand
CCCGGCAAAACTTGCCTGAGGCAGGTCTTCAGCTGTTGCACTGCTTCGAACAGCTACACCCAACTCGTCTTTATTGTAAAGCTTTGAGAGTTCATCATAGGCGTTTCCAATACTTTCAGCAAAAACTATTGGAAATGTTCTGTTTAAAATCAGCTTTCTTATGTTGAGGCCCGCCACTTCCAGACTTATTTCTCCGGATTGATAATCAGTCAATATTTTACTTATCGGCTGTTCCAGATCATTAACTTTAATGAATTGTTTATAGGCGTAGGCGGTTGTTGCAAATCCCCGGGGTATTTTTATACCGGCATTTGTCAGGTTTTTTATCATCTCTCCCAATGAAGCATTTTTACCGCCTACAATGTCAATATCAGACATATCGAGGTCATTATACCATCTGACATAAGAATTTTGTGTCATGAATTTATTCATATCAATTCCTGTTTCTCCATAAAAAAAATCTCAAAAAGATTAAATAGAATTGATATGAACTCACTATTGAACTCAAGCTGAGATATTCTATCATATTCACAGTTTTTATCTGCATGTATATCCTCCATCAACCAGCAAGGAGTGTCCTGTAATGAATGAGGCCTCTGCTGAACATAACCAAACAATTACATCTGCTACTTCACGTGGTTTCCCAAGCCTCCCGATCGGATGAAGTGAAATCACCATATCCTTCATTTCCGGATCTGTTGTAATACCGGCATTATCGAGCATCGGCGTTTCAATAAATGCGGGGGCAACACTGTTTATACGGATACCTTTTGCCGAATATTCAATCGCTGCGGTCTTTGTTAATCCTTCAAGCCCATGTTTGGCTGCTGTATAAGCCGGTGCATTTTCAAACCCGACAGAACCTAAAATAGAGGTGACGTTAACAATTGATCCGCCATCGTTTTCAAGCATCACAGGAATAGCATATTTCATACACAGCCACTGGCCGCGCAAATTTATATTCAAAACCCTGTTCCATTGTTCAATAGAGTATTCTGCAGTTGGTGTTAAGTCACCACTGACACCGGCGTTGTTACAGAGAAAATCAAGCCTGCCGAATTCTACTCTCGCTTTATTTATTAATTTTTGGATATTCTCAGGATTTGAAACATCCGCAATTACTCCCATTGCCTCAAAATTTTTCTCTTTGATTATTTTTACTGTTTCATCCAGCATATCCTTTTGAATATCACTTGCAATAACCCGGCACCCTTTTTCTGAAAAGGCTACAGCTGTTTCTCTGCCAATACCTGACGCTGCCCCTGTTACTACTGCTACTTTATTTTTAAACATTCTTGTTCACCTGTCACTGTATAAAATTAACCCTTAAAAATTATTATATGCGATATTGTTATTTATCCTGAACATTCATCACATTAAAAAATGAGCCGGCACTTTCAATGCCGGCCCATTACTTTCACTAACTGACTTTCTACTCAACTTTAACTGTCTTTGGCTTGCTTATCTCTGTTTTCGGCAAGTTTACAGTTAGTACTCCCTCTTTAAATTTTGCTTTTATCTGATCTTCTTTTATTGCTTTCGGCAGGGTAAATGATCTGTAAAAACTGCCATGATATCTCTCTTTACGAATGAAGTCTTTTTTCTCTTCTTCCTCTTCCTCTTTACGTTCACCCGTAATAATCAGCCTGTTATCCTGATAATTGACTTCAATATTGTCTTTATTCATTCCGGGAATATCCATTTTAACAATAAATTTGTCATCATCTTCAGTCAGGTCTGTATTTGGCGACCAGGAATCGATCATCCTGCCACCATTTTCCTTTCTCCATGAGAATGGGACCAGATCATCAAAGAAACGGTCCATCTCTCTTCTCATCGTATCTATTGCACTTGGTTCCGATTGCTTCTTCATGACTTTCATAATGCTTCACCTTTCTAATTTTGATGCTTTTATCTTCCAGTGATCACTTGTATTATATAGATGAAGTACTATTCAGGTTTACAGGAGCATCCGCAATTATTTTGTAATATATATGATTGAATTCTGTTAGGGGATTCCCCTACATGAATATTGAATGAAGTGGAGCACTTATAGCGAAGTTAATGCAATCAGCCGGAATAAGCCTTCTTGTCTTTGCGAGCCTTTACACCTTTGCGGCTTTGCGTCTTGGCGTGAAACAATCAGGCTGAAACAGCTCCCGATATTCTGACTCCTGATTTTTACTGTCCATCCACCCATTTCACAGCGTGTAGCATCAGCTCATTGGCATTTTCAAAATTGAGCTTTGTCTTGATTCTTGCACGGTAAGATTCTACCGTTTTAACAGATAAATGTAGCCTTTCTGCAATTTCTCTTGTACTTTTTCCCTTACCGGTTAACTCAAATACCTCGAGTTCACGATCGCTCAATACATCCAGAGGTGATTTAGATATCTCCTTTTTGCCGGTCGCCATCCCGATAAGAAGTTTTTCGCTCAGTTCCGAACTCAGATATACACCGCCATTTAAAACCTTTCGTACAGCTTTCATAATTTCTTCGGCTGATTCGAATTTCATAATATATCCTTTTGCGCCTGCCCGTATAGCCCTTTCTGCATACAATGATTCATCATGGCGGCTTATCACCAATATTTTTTGACCCGGTTTTTGAAAGATTACATTCTTAACCAGTTCAATTCCATTCATACCGGGCAGTGAAACATCCACAAGAAGCAGATCCAATTCGTCGTTCTCTAAAATTTTAAGTACCTCTTCGGCACGATCCAATTGATAGACAACTTCAAATCCCGGTTCAGATTCAAGTGTTTCTGCAAGCCCCCTTCTCATCATCGGATGGTCATCAACAATCAGAATTTTTTTTGTCAGTGTATTTGTCATAATTATCTTTTATTAAAATTGAAGAAGATCATTTGGTATCAAACATCTAACATGTGTTTTCTCATCATCAGATCGAACGATCTCAAAAATTCCACCTAATAATCCTGCCCTGTACTTCATGATTTGAATACCCATTCCTGTATCGAATCCCTCATGAACGGGATCAGATCCATCCGGAAAACCTTTTCCGTTATCTGTAATAATGAGTGATGTATGTTTACCGGTATTTGATAACCGGACAGTAACCAGATCAGCCTCACCATGCTTCACTGCATTATGGATAGCTTCCTGGGCAATCCTGTACAAATTTAAAGCAATGGTATGTTTTTCTATTATAACCTTACCATCCGTTTGATATACGCACTCCACATTGAATAACTTTTTATTTCTTCTGCAAAGATTTTGAAGAGCGGCGTCAAGGCCGTTTTTTTCAAGATCCACTTCAATCATTCCATGTGTTAGTGACCTTGCATATTCATCAGCTTCTCCCGTCATCTTTGCAATTTCCGCCACTTCTTCCGCTCCCGGCACACTGTTTGCCTTTAATTTTCTGGCAAGATTTTCTGAAATCATTCGAATGCCTGTCAGCATCTGTCCCAGTCCATCATGCAGATCCTGACCTATACGTTTTCGTTCTTCATCACTAATTTCAAGAACACGTTTTTCAAGAATTTTCCGGTTTGTAATATCTTTTATAATTCCCGAAAAAAGCCGGTTGTTATTCCATTTCACCTCACTAACTGTCAAATCAATAGGGAAGACCGTACCGTCTTTTTTTAATCCCTGAACTTCCCTTCCTTTACCTATAATTTTTTTTTCTCCGGTTTTCAGGTAGTTATTCATGTAGGAATCGTGCTTATCGCTGTAAGGAAGGGGCATTAACATTTTTACATTTCGCCCCAGGACTTCATCCTCCGTATATCCAAAAATTTCTTGTGCTGCTTTGTTAAAACTATTAATTATTCCCTTTTCATCGATAGTTACAATACCGTCAGCACTGCTCTCTAATATGGCCTTATTTCGCGCCCTGCTTTCTTCCAGTTCTCTTTCAATTGTTTTCAGGGCATGTATATCACAAACTGTTGCTACAATTTGCATTTCACTGTTTGCCGGATTTATCATTTTATTCAAACGTATATCCACCCAAACTTTATCCCCTTTTTTATGACAACAATACCATTTCCCCTTTACAGGTAATTGTTTTTCCTGGTTATGAATTAGTTTTTTTACCTCAATCCACACCTCTTCGTTCAGAAATAATTTAACATGTTTTCCAATTACTTCTTCCTTTTCATAACCGAAAATCATTTCACTTGCACTGTTCAGAAATGTGATATATCCCTCTTGATCAATCAGCAGTACGCCGTGATGAATACTCTCTAAAAATTCCACCTCCCTGCCTGATTTATGGATAGTATTCATTGTTTCGTCCGATTCCGTATTTAAATTTTGTTCCTGGTGATGTGTAAGATATTAAATGTCTGTTTAGTGTTCTGTCAATCGAAATCTGTCGTGAAAGACCTGTCAGGTTTCGATAATTTATGAATTTAATCATGTGAATAAATGTTTAAACCTGAAAGGTCTAGGCCGACTTTTTAAGTTTGACTTAACACTAGTCATCCCGTAACCGTACTATTAAAGTTGATACTGCACTTGGTCAGAGATAAACTTTAAACAGTACCGGCCTCCATTCAAAACTGTAGGTATTTACCCTACTTAAAATCTCTTTATCGCTCTACAGATAAACAGAACTCAAATTCCGATTTTTGTATATATAGTACTTAATAATAACCATGATATAAATCGCATGTTAACAAAACAACCAAGAATATTAATTCCGACCGATTTTTCTGAGAATTCTAAAGTTGCACTTCAATATGGTATATCCCTGGCATCTGAATTAAAGGGAGAAATAATATTACTCCATGTTATTGAGCCACCCTATAATTTTGCTACATCTGTAGACAATATACTTCATAAACTGAAAGAAAATGCAAACAATCTGCTTAATGAATGGGTTAAAGAGAGCGCCCGGCGTAAAAAGGTAAAAATTGATACTGTACTTGAAACAGGTATGACCACCAGCTCAATCCTTGATCTTGTACAAACCAGAAACATCGATCTTGTTGTTATGGGAAGTAAAGGGGAAACCGGATTTGCAAAAATACTTTTTGGAAGTATAACCGCTGATATCATGCTCCACTCACCTGTGCCTGTACTTGCAATTCCTGTTTTAAAGGATGAGTTTGAAATGGACAGGATACTATTTGCAACTGACCTGAGGAAAAATGACATTGATAATCTGCAAAAAGTTATAAAACTGGCAGAATTATTTAATTCACAGATTGACGTACTTCATATAGATAAAAAGGGAGATTTTGATTCTGAGATACGATTTGAAGGATTTCGACAAATGGTAAAGAATAGTATTCATAACAGTAAAATTACTTTTAATAAATACAGAAATGATAACATTTTGACGGGTATTAATGAATACTTAAGTGAAAACCCCGCATCGCTAATCGTGCTTTCAAGGTATAAAAAAAGTGTGATTGGCAAGTTTCTTGGAAAAGAATATACCGATAAGATCGGAAGCTATACCAACAAACCGGTTCTTGTTCTTATCGCCTGATCACTAAAAGAGAATTATTTTGTGGTTATAAGAATTGCTCCTGCACTTGCCTGAAGCCCATAACGCTGTGAAGCTTCACTTCCTCTTAATACACTAATCCGTCTTATATCGGTAACATCAACCGTGCTCTCCAATTGGTTGAAGCTTGTACCGATGGGCCTTCCGTTTACAACAAACAAAGCCGAATTGTTTCCATAAATTGATTGCATTCCCCTTACCATTATCAGGGTTTCCCCACCTCTGCGATTGATGTGCAACCCGGGTATTCTTCTCAGATGATCAATTAAAGAAATATTTGATTCAAATATTACAATATTGTCTTTGCTGTTTTTGCTTGCATCTTTGTTGTAATCAGTCAAAGCTCCCGATCTGTATTCTGTAGTTCGTTTGGAGGAGGAACAGGCAGATAAAACTATGCCTGATACGAGTACAACAAAAGCTATCAATATGATTTGTATACTTTTCATATCGTATTTTACGGTGAGTAAACATCTATTGTAAGTTGCAATTTTTATCTTAAATATTCAAAAAAAATTATGGCTGTTTAAATCTGACACTTGGTGATAAAATACATATATTTTGGTTCTGCATGAAACTTTGTGGGTGTTTGGTTTTTCTCTTCGCGTCCTTCGCGAGCCTTTCAAGTTTGCGTGCTTCGCGTGAAACAAACATGGTGGGATATGAACCTTACGGGTTTCACGCCGAGAACGCCAAGGCTCTGACTTGACTTAATAGCTAACGCAATAGAAGTAAAATCAATACCTTAAAATAAAATGTCACTTTCGGATCAGACCAAAACCATTTATCTCAAAACCCTGAATGCAGTAAGCCCGGAGAAAGTTGTGAAGGATACTGTATGGGTAAATCACAAAAACCAGATTATATCTATAGCTGACATTGACTATAATTTCAATGATTACAATGGTGTTTATGTATTTGGATTTGGCAAGGCATCTGTTTTAATGGCAAAAGCACTCGAGGATCAATTAGTGAAATTAATTACTGATGGGATGGCTATATCCCCCGTGATCCGATCAAAACAACTGAGAGCCATTCAACTATTTAAAGGATCTCATCCGCTTCCGGATGAAGAAAGCTTATCTTCATCTTATGAGGCTGTCAGGTTTGCGAAATCAATACCGGATAATGCCCTGGTAATAAATTTAATTTCAGGCGGCACATCAGCACTTTTTGAAATTCCTGAAGAGCCTCTTGATATTGATGAAATCAAAAAGATGTATAATCTGCTGATCAGGAGTGGTGCTGCGATTCAGGAGGTGAACACTGTTAGAATTGCCTTTTCCGCAATAAAAGGTGGCAAATTTCTTCAAAAACTTAAAAACAAAACTGTTGTAGATCTGATCATTTCCGATGTACCGGGCGATGACCTGAAGTTTATCGGCAGCGGCCCAACCATTGCTCAGAAAATATCATACAGTGATGCATTTCAAATTTTAAAAAAATAT
>JBHJOO010000298.1:0-2655 GCA_050329675.1 Balneolaceae bacterium | reverse complement strand
TATCTGATTTGTTTATTGTATCTGACTCAAGCACTGCCATTTTATTCAGGTGCCATTTTGTTGGATAGGATACAAAATGATTATTCAGCCAATCATCTCTGAAATCAAGAATAACAGGCACTCCCGTCTCCTCTTTGAAATCCGCGGCAATAATGTGATTACTGAATGGAGGCCCCGTGGCAAAAACCACATCAAAATTGTGATTTTTATGGTGTTTGATCGCTTCTTCTACAGCCGGTTTGATCCATCCTTTTTTATTATCCGGCAACATGAACCAATTTGTAAAAGAGCCGAGTAACTTTCTTAATTTTTCATTGTAGGATATTTTTTTTCTTTTTCCCACTGTTTGAAAAAAAGTTCCCTTTTCTACCCGTATCACATCAATTTCCGCTTTATCAACCTCATCCATGAGTGATTGATCATATGTGTGATAGAGCCCCGGCTCAGGTGCAAGTATCGTTGGATGCCATCCGAAATTTTTCAGGTACTTTGAAAGTCCCAGGGGCCTCTGCACTCCACTCCCGCCCATTGGCGGAAAATAGTACGCAACAATCAATACCCTGTTCATAAAGAATTAGCTAACTGAATAATTTGGGGCCTCCTTCGTAATATGCACTGAATGGGGATGACTTTCCCTGTAACTCGCCGATGAAATCTGAACAAATTCCGCTTTTTGCAAATCGCGGATTGTACCAGCACCGACATATCCCATAGCCGCTCTTAATCCTCCCGTCATTTGATGAACTACCTCTCCCAGATAACCTTTAAAAGGAACACGTCCTTCAATACCTTCCGGCACAAGTTTTCGAAGATCATCTTCAACATCCTGAAAATAACGATCCTTTGACCCTTTTGTCATAGCACTAATACTACCCATCCCCCTGTAAGATTTATATTTTCGTGATTCGTAGATAATCGTTTCCCCGGGGCTTTCATCCACACCTGCAAACATAGATCCCATCATCACAGCATCAGCACCGCCTGCAATCGCTTTCGGAATGTCACCGGTCTGTTTTATTCCACCATCCGCAATCAGGCCGACCCCTTTATTTCTTGTATAGTCGGCAATTTCCAGAATTGCCGACAACTGTGGCACTCCTACACCGGTAACAACACGAGTCGTACATATAGAGCCGGGCCCTACACCCACCTTCACAACATCGGCACCCGCTCTGTGTAAAGCTTCTGCCGCATCCCTTGTTGCTATATTACCGCCAATCACATTCAGATGTTTGTACTTCTTTTTAATTTCTTTTACCGTATTTAATACCCCTTTTGAGTGGCCGTGTGCAGTATCAACGGTAATGGCATCCACACCTGTTTCAATGAGTGCCTCCACCCTGTCCATTGTATCAGGAGTTACGCCAACGGCAGCTCCGACCCTCAGCCTGCCCATCTCATCTTTACAGGCATTGGGAAAGTTCATTTTCTTTTCAATATCTTTAAATGTAATCAGGCCAACCAATTTATTATTCTTATCAACAATAGGTAATTTCTCTACTTTATACTGCTGTAAAATTTCTTCGGCCTCCTCAAGGTTGGTGCCTTCCGTAGCGGTAATTAGATTTTCTTTTGTCATTATGCTGCTGAGAAGTTTATCAACATAATGCTCAAATCTTAAATCCCTGTTAGTTACAATTCCTACGAGTTGATGATCATTTTCAACGATGGGAATACCGCCAATTTTATGTTTTTCCATCAATACTCTTGCATCCTTAACGGTTGCAGAAGGCGGCAGGGTTACAGGATCGACGATCATCCCACTCTCGCTGCGTTTCACAAGACGAACCTGTTCAGCTTGCTCGTCAATGGTCATATTCTTATGAAGCATGGCAATCCCTCCTTCCCTTGCAAGCGCAATGGCTAACCTGTACTCGGAAACGGTATCCATTGCTGCGCTGATTACCGGAATATTTAACTTCAGTGATGGCGTTAATTCAACGGAAACATCTACATTTCTGGGTAAAATTTGCGAGTAAGCCGGGACAAGCAGAACATCATCATACGTAAGGCCCTTTCTTGAGATTTTTATAATGGCGGAATTGGTATGCATGGGGAGGAAAATAATTTGGTTTACATTTTGATAAAGATATGAAAAATGTCCCCGAACTTCTCCTCCCGATTTCCTGTTTTTTTTAAAGAGACTTTACTTTTAAGGATTTTATAGCTGTGTTCAGTGAGCAGATCCCATCCAGGTAGCAATCAACCCAAAACTTTACACTTTTCCGTCTTTGAAGCACATAGGGATCACACGTTGAATATTTACCTTCCAGCTCGTCTTTATAAGCCTGAATATCATCTTTGATTTCTATCTTTAATTCATCAGGCACATTGCCCCATCCCAATAAATCAAATGCTTCCTGAAGTTTTCTGTGCTCTGATTCGGCTTCTGCCAATGCCTTTCTTAGTACAGGCTCAGCAAATGTTCGATACTGTTTTTTTAAGAGTGCGTTTGTCATTTTTCAGTGGATTATGTTTTTGTTCAAACGCATTATATAACTTTACTGTGACAACCTATTGTCACCCCTCTTTAATGTTTTTTGGATATGGCGGATAAATGGGAAACTGAGAAACAGAATAACAGAGAAACCGAACAACCGAGAAAGTAAAAAAACTGATTTTTTGTGACATGATGTCTAAGATAGGTTTGTATTT
>JBHJOO010000435.1:0-4929 GCA_050329675.1 Balneolaceae bacterium | reverse complement strand
TGAATATTTCACTCAACTTGACCCACTTGTTTCAGTCGAAGCTGACCCACCCCATCACCGGTGGATGCGGCCATTAATATAGCAATGTTTTTATTCTTTGGTTCTTAAAGATTTTCCTTTCAATTCAATGCGGTTTGCCCTTGCTGTGAGTCGATCCAAAATGGCATCGGCAAGAGTGGCATCTTTCAGGTATTCATACCACTGGCCTACCGGCAGTTGCGATGCGATCACAGTGGATTTTTTTGCATAGCGGTCTTCAAGTATTTGAAGCAAAGCCAGCCGGAGTTCATTTTTCAAAGGTTGAAGTCCAAAATCATCAAAAATCAATACCGGGATTTTCTCAATTCGATTCAATAGCTTGATAAACGTTCCGTCCAGTTTGGCCAGCGTGATTTGTTCGATAAAACGGTTCATATTCAAATACAATGTTTTATAGCCCATCAGGCAGGCCTGGTGGCCGACCGCGCAGGCCAAATAGCTTTTCCCGCAACCGGTGGCCCCGGTAATGAGCAGATTTTCGCCCCGGTCAATCCAGCTGCACTCGGCGATCATGGCCAGTTGCTCGCGGGAGAAGTTGCGCTGCTCACTGCAGGTTACTTCTTCCAGACTGGCGGCATAGCGTAGCTTGCTCAGCCGCAGGTAGGTTTCGGTGCGCTGATTGCGTTTATACTCATATTCATGCTGGGTTAGCTGCCCCAGCATGGCGGGCGGTTCAGGGTGTTGATGGATCGGCAAGGCAAGAATCGCCTCATAACTGCGAGCCATGCCATGAAGTTTAAGCTCACGAAGCTGATCCAGGGTGGCTTGTGTATTCATAATGTAGAGAATTTAGAAGTTAACGGTAGTTGTCCGGGCCACGCAGGTTCGGGTGGTCCGGGGTGATAGAATCTTCATCGGAATGACCAAAAAAATGTTGATCTCTGTTATTTTTAAGCATCGTGTGAATCAAGCGATATGTAATTTTAGGGCTGCCCTCTAAGAGCTTACAGACCGCTTCCAGACGATCGCCGCTGTAGCTGTCGGCCAGCCGGAAGACTCCCAGACAGGCGTTGTAGGTTTGCTCGGGAAAGGCGCGGGTGCTTAACATCACGCTGATTGCATGACGGGTTGCAGGGCCAATCCTGCCGGCACGTGCCAGGAAATAATCTCTATCCCATCCTTTCTGCTTGTGGATGGCCAGATGATTCGGCGGCATGTGTTCAGCTAAGGTGGTGTACCCATACCGGGCCGTGTTTCTCCGGTGCACGGCGATGCGTTTGTAGTCGAGGTAAATCTCTACGTCGGTTGGTGTGAAGTAGATCTTTGCCGGCTTACCCGCAAAGCGATAGGGCACACTGTACTGGTGCATGTCCTGGCCGAGAATGACATGATAGTTTTTTTGAATCTTCACCTGAGACCGCCGCCAGAGTATTAGTTTTCGGGTGGGCAGCGGGCCAAGAAGAGGTTTTTCATAGCTCTCAAACAGATCCCGCCTGGAGTGCTCTTTGCCCTTAAACGGGCGATTGTTCAACTCGGCAAGGGCGATGGCAATGGCCCCGTTGAGCTCGGCAAGGCTGTAGAAGGTTTGATGGCGTAATTTGGCATAAATGCGCCTGTAGACAACGTTGACGGCCGTTTCCACACTCGCTTTGTCACGGGGCTTTCGAATCCGGGTGGCCATAAAGCTGCATTGATAGTGGACCGCCAGGATGTCCATCAGTTCGGTAAAGGTAGGCTCGTAGCGGTCGGCCCGCTTCACCACACTTCGGAAATTGTCAAACAGCGCGCATTGAGGAACTCCCTCGAAAAAACCGACGGTGCGTTGAAAGCATCCGGCTACATCTTCCTGTTTTTGGCTTTCCACAGCCTCTACATACATGTAGCTGCTGAACGGCAGTACACTGACCCAGACTTGGGTTTCGATCACTTCACCGGTCTCCGGATCGATGTAACTGAGCCGGTCACCGGCAAAATCGGCCATCATTTTCTCGCCCGGACGATGCTCGAAGATCATCGTGAGGTCCTTATTGCCCAGGTAGTCATTGAGGTGACGGCAAAACCAGGTATAGCCATATCCGTCCGGGTATCGCTGGCGATACTCTTCCCAGAGCAGCTGACGGGTTACGTGTTTTTTCCTGAGGTCATTGCCATGGCTGGTAATCCATCCCAGCAAATCCTGTTGCCGGGGCTCGCCTGCCGAAGGAGGTTCGGTATTCTGGCAAAGCCTGGACAGCTGCTCATCATCCAGACTCAAGGCCTGCTGAGGGCTATAGCCATGCTGATCCACCGCCCGCAGATAGTGCCGAACCGTATTGCGCGAGAGCCCTGTATTGCGAGCAATCGTGCGAATGGAGATACCTTTGTTTTTTTGTTGTAGTAAATTTCGAATCTGATCCATACGAATTGTTTTAGCTGCCATATTTCCTTTGTTAGTTAGGGACAAAGGAAGACAATGTACGACACCCTGAGAGATGGGTCAGCTTCGAGTGAAACAGGTGGGTCAGTTTGCACTGAAATGCCTGGGTCACTATCTACTGAAACAGGTGGGTCAACTTACAGTGAAATGGGTGGGTCAATATGGAGTGATATATTCATTAAATATGATGGAATAACATTTATTTTTAATATTTCAGCAAGATTGATACCATTTTGAACAACATTTGTAGGGACTGAATTAACTAAACAGTTTGTAAATCTCTTTAAATCTTTTACTCCTGTTTGTTTGGTAAGACTTTCATAAGTAGTAAACGCCAACTCATTCTGATGAGCAAAAAGTAGTTTATGATAAGATTCAAAAACTCCTTGATTTCTTGCACATTCACTGGCTATCGCAGCTTCAAATGCTTGTTCATGATTTAAAGAGGGAAAGTGAACATATCTTATATTAACCTCATTTTTAAAGCTTCTATATATAGAGTCGATAACTGCTTGTGATTGCTTACACCACGGACATTGATAATCAAAAAATTTAAGAATTTGTATTTTTGCTTCGGGAAATTTTCCCTTATCTCCTGCATATTCTATTTCTTGCCAATTTTCAACAATTTGTTCTTTTTGTTCAATTTGAGTTCCGAAAAACACTCTGTCCATTACCAACATTGTTGTAATTAATGCACAAAATGCAAGAATTACAGTAGCAGCATTATAAATTGTTTTTTTATTGATCATATCAATTAGATCTAAATTTAATTTTTACGCAGTTTGTATCGAACAACATTTTTCTCATCCATCAATTTTCCGGTAACAGCATAGACAAATCCGCTGCGAACAGTGTAAATCCTATGATTGGCAGGAATCGTTGATCGTGCAATTAAATTACTGTTGTAGTCCAGGATCAGAAGTTTTAATTCATCTCGATTTTCGGATGTTGTGGCAATCCAGAAATTTCCAAGATCATCTAATACAAACCATTCAAAAGCAGGCCAGGTATTGTGTTGAATTGCATCTCTTACCATACTTCGGCCTACTCTCGGGTGATCTTTCGGGAAAATGGACAAAGCTTCTTTCATGTCATGGTCGGTTATTGTTTCACTGTTAATATCCATTGTTACAATTGTCAGAATCTCCCCCAGCTGCATATCTAAGCATTCAATTGAAATCTGTTCAGTCCATCCATGACAGAGATGATTACCGTAATTACCTATGCCTTGTGTAATGATATTCTTTCTCGCAAAAGGCAGGTATTGGCTTACGAAGAGTACTCCGTTACGGTCATAAATATACCTCTCATCCGGTTGAAGTTTCAGTAAATCACTTTTTATTAATTTCATCTGTGAATCATATATATCAATTTTTTTAGAGTAATCCGATCTGTTAAATGATGGGGAAAACGTGAAGTTGTATTCTACATTGATATAATTGGATAACAAATTGGCATAAATTTTTCTTGGGCTGAAACGGCTGTCTGTTATTGCAGACCGTTCAATTATGGAAGTATATATCAATTGCCCGTTATTGATGTTGAATGCGGTGAGTTTGAATTGGTTGTAATCATAAGTGAAAAGCGTATCTCCGGATATTATGATATTTGAAGATAAACCTGTAAACTCACCCGGCCCATTTCCGCTTCTGCCAAATTGCTTAATAAATTCACCATCCGGAGAAAATTTAAAGATGGTATTTTGATCAGGATCTGCTACGTATATATAACCATTATAATCCACGGAGAGATTTTGGATATAAGAGCTAAATAGTATATTTGGATTTTTTTCTCCAATAATAAGATCTATTTCAAGAATCCATTTTTCTTCAGATGATACAGATTTCAATGCATGAAAATTGAAAGAAGTAAAAGTAACAAGGAGTGAATAAATGATAATCTTCATGGGATGAAACTTGTCATAAATAAAAAAAAGGAAATATAAACTTTTATATTTCCTAATTTGGTAACTAACTAATTTTCTTCGGGATAAATAACACTGCATGGCCCAGCGCTGCAACCAAGAGCTGTACATCTGCAACATTCTCCTTCGCATTCATCTCCAGTTGCACATGAACATTTTGCATTTCCAATTAAGAATAGAGAATGTACAGAATTAGCGTAGCTAGTTGCAGGTTGGCTTAAAAGATAGCTTCCTGTGACAATTACAAAAACAGATAAGCTGTTTATAATTATTTTTTTCATAATTTATTTCTTTGAATTTTTAACATTATAGCTTTTATTACTTTTGCAGTATACTTAAAATTCAGGGGGGGGGCAACTCTTAAATGTAACAAAAGTATAATATTTAAAGAACTATATTTAATTGTTAAAGCCTTTAACTTTTCAATTAATTTCAACTGTTTTAAAATAAACCTCTTTAAAACTATTTCCTGCGGCCTGTCGTCAGTTAGATCTTAAAACTAACCGCAACACTCCATAATTATGATGACATGAGACTCTTTATGATCACAAACTGCTTCCTCTTTTCTTTTCTGTTATTTTTGGTTTTCCCGGTCAGTATTCATGCA
>JBHJOO010000069.1:0-2466 GCA_050329675.1 Balneolaceae bacterium | reverse complement strand
GTTGGGTCGTGGGCGTGTTCGCCATTTCCTACGCCGCGTTCGAAATCCCCAGCGGCGCCCTGGGAGACCGCATCGGGCCGAGGCGTGTGCTGACGCGCATCGTCGCATGGTGGAGCGTGTTCACCGTGGCCACCGGACTCGCGCGCTCGGTCTGGTTCCTCCTGCCAATCCGCTTTCTGTTCGGAGCGGGCGAGGCCGGCGCATACCCCAACGCGTCGTCGAGCATCTCCAAGTGGTTCCCGGTTTTCCCCATTCCATTTGGCAATATTATTTACATCAGTGCCACCGCTTTTTGAAAAACTGCCACCGGCAATCAGTTCGCCATTGAATATAGTAAGTGCCTCAACCGCAGAATTAAATCCCTGGCCAATTGGTTCAAATGATTCTCCATTCCACATACCAATTCCACTGGCATTGGCAAATTGATTAAAAAAGAAAAATCCGCCGGCAACCAATTTTCCATCATAAACAATGACATCAAGAGGGCTTCCTGGCGCCTTGTCAGGTTCTTCAAATAATGGAAGCCAGGATGATCCGTCCCAAACGGCGAAACCATTTAAATTTTGAATACCTGTAGTTTGTAAATTGGAACCGGCTGCAATGAGGGACCCTTCAAATTCAGCAAAGGCCATTATCGAACCAGCCAATCCACTACCAAATGAATTCCAATTAGTCCCATCCCAACGAGCGACACCACTTAAATCATCTTGTATAAATGAACCCCCGGCAACTAAATTATTTTCGTACTCAGTAAATGCATTAACTGTTCCTAATCCACCATTAAGATTCTCCCAATCAGTTCCGGTAAATCGAACAACGTTATTGGCTTTTCCAGACCCTGCATAATCAAAACTTCCGCCAATAAATACATCATTTCCCATTGTAAATATTGAATTAACAAGCCCGGCAGGTGAGAAATTTAAACTCATATCAAGTAGCTTTGTCAATTGATTATTCTCGAGTACAGCAAAGTTAATAACACCCTTATCAAAATCTGTAAATTCACCTCCAAAAATCAAAGAGCCATTTTTGTTTGATAATGCCCTGATACTAATAACAGAAGATATTTCTCCTGTGATAGTGGGAATAGCTGATTCCCATTGAGCCCCATTCCAGAATGCAAAAGAAGATTCAAAATCTAAATTTGACATAGGATTTCCAACAGTAAGCAGATTGCCTTCATACTCACCAATATCGAGAACCATTTTATTCACAACACGATCACCAATCTGACTCCATTCCGACCCGTTCCACCTCATTACATCCGTAAAAAACGGTCCTGTGAAACCTGAAAAATCTGTGTAAAGCCCAGTAAGAATCAAATCGCCTTCAAAAACCGAGAGGGACGTTACAAGGTTAAAGTCACTGGTTTCACGAAAAAACCCATCCCCCACAGCCTGCCAGGAGTTACCATCCCATATTGCAACACTATTTGCACTGACTGAGCCGGCTTGTGTAAATTCACCACCAGCCACTAAAAAGCCGTCATGTTCAACCAATGTCCAAATAACCGGAAAACCAAAATTAAACAGAACCCCACCACCTACTGTTTCCCATTCACTGCCATTCCATGCAGAAATATGGTTCATTGCATTATTTCCACTTGATGAGAAAGACCCACCGGCAAATAATTTTCCATCATATTCAAGTAACGAAAAAATTGTTGCATTAAATCCATCACCAAGCCCAATCCAGCTTTCACCATTCCATTTGGCAATCCGGTTCAATTCCGTATCACCACTTTTTGTAAAGCTACCTGCAGCTATCAGTTCCTCATTATAAATTGCAAGAGCTGATACCAAACCATTAAAACCATCACCCAAAGGATGAAATGTTTCGCCGTCCCAACGGCCAATTCGGTTAAGGCGGGTTTCACTGTTGAAAAACAGAAAATCACCGGAAACGTATATATCCTCACCATTAACAAGTATCGCTTCAACCCTGCCATCAAATCCAACCCTTTTGAATTCATCCGAAAAAAAAGCGTCCTCTTCATTTTCACTGATAATCAAGGATGCTTCAGATGAAGGATGTTCTAAATTAAATAACAAACCAGGCCCTAAAGAATTCTCCAAAATGGATTTTAATTTTGAATGATCTTTTATCCGTTCAATCAGGCTTTGCAGGTTACTATCGTTACTGTGTTTATTTTGAGCTTCGGCCGGAGGGTTCATCAGAATCAGTCCGATCAGAACTAATCCTGTACAAAAAAGACGAAAAAGTGTAGCGTTCCCCATCATAATTTTACCTCAATTTATAGTACAGATAAAACTCCTCAAAAACGCAATCAAAGTAGCTTTTTCTGATATTTTAGATTAAAAATAATGTACAGTTAAGGCTTCATTACGGTGAAGTCTTTATACTTGTGTAAAAAATAGAAAAGGTGCTGCCTAAAGGTTAGATTTGGTTGTCATGCAATTGATAACCTCAAAAACCAATAGGACAACACCATGAATAACAAAGTAA
>JBHJOO010000110.1:0-51065 GCA_050329675.1 Balneolaceae bacterium | reverse complement strand
CCCTGTTACTATAGTTAATTGCAAAATCTCTATGGTTTGGTAACCGGAACTCTGATATCAATTTAAAGTTTTGTTCATAGTGAAAAAGTGCACTGTCTGGTTCACCAATTGTAATATATGTAACTCCCAAATTATTGTGTATGAGTGATAAAGCGGTCTTTTCCTCTTTTGTATTTACCTCACCTATCACTCTGATTGCATAATGATATGCATTTATTGCGTCCGTATATTTTCCCAATTCGTCCAATAAAAAACCATGAATCATATATATTTTACTCCTGACCGCAGCATCCTCAATAAATTCAGCGATTTCGAGACTTCTATTTACCCATTTTTCGGCATTTTCCAGGTCTGGGTTACCCTGCATATTTAAATAGGCTATTGATTCATAGAACATAGCCCTCAGATAATGAGTCTCCGGTAAATGCCTTTCTGACAGCAGTTCAATTTCTTTTAAACTTTCACCTGATTCATCAAATCTTTTCAATATCCTTAATGCATTGGATCGAATAATTTTTGCCTCAATGCATGAATACATTGCTCCATTTTCACATAACTCGGGTTCAACTGAATCCAGGAAGTTTAAACTCTTTTGGTATTCAGCATTTGAAAACAAATTTCTGATTTTCTCCAGTTTCTCCTCATTTACTTTTTCCGGGTTTTGAGATAGAACATCATTGGCAAGAGTAGAAATGAAAAGAAGGAAAAAAAATTGGGCAAGCTTGTTTTTCAGGTTTAATAAATCCATTGCAAGTATGTTATTTAACATTAAGTTTAAGTAACATTTTACAATTTAGTTTTTAAACAGTAAAACAAAAATTTCAGATTATTCTTTTTTTTCTGTATTAAACAGTGCATTTACAAATGCAACTCTGTCAAAAATCTGAAGATCTTCAATTTGTTCACCCACTCCTATATACTTAACAGGGACTTTCAGTTCATTAGAAATCCCGATTACAATTCCCCCTTTGGCAGTACCGTCAAGTTTCGTAAGCACAAGGCCTGTGATATCAACAACTTCGGTAAATGCTTTTGCCTGCTGCATTGCATTTTGTCCTGTTGAAGCATCCAGAACCAGCAATACTTCATGAGGTGCTCCGTCAACAACCTTTCCCATAACACGTTTTATTTTTTCCAGCTCATCCATAAGTGATTTTTTATTATGAAGGCGTCCGGCCGTATCAACAATTGAAACATCTGCCCCGCGTGCCTTTGCCGATGAGACGGTGTCATAAGCTACTGCTGCCGGATCTGAATTTTGGCCCTGTTGTATTAATGGAACACCCGCCCGTTCACTCCAAATTTTTAACTGATCTACGGCTGCTGCCCGAAAAGTATCAGCAGCCCCAATCAGCACGTTTTTACCGGCTAATTTATAAAGGTAGGAAAGTTTTCCGATTGTGGTTGTTTTACCAACACCATTCACACCCACAATAAGAATCGTATGTGGCTTATTTTGAAAATCGGCATCAAATTCAGCCGGTTGATCCGGCCTGTTTTCCTTTAAAAGGGCAATAATCTCTTCACGAAGAATCTCCTGTAATTCACTTTGAGTCATGAATTTATCTTTAGAAACACGGGTCTCAATTCTGTCTATAATTTCAATCGTTGTTTTAACACCTACATCCGCAGTTATTAAAATTTCTTCCAGCTCATCAAGAATGGCTGCATCAACCTTATCTTTGCCAACAAGTGATTTTCCAATTTTGTTAAAAAAACCTTCCCGGCTTTTTTCCACTCCTTTTTCAAGTTTTTCTTTCTTTTTCAGCCCAATTTTTTCGAGAAAGTTCATATAGTATTCAGTTAAATTCTGCTCCTTTTATAATTTTATTAAACCGGTTATAATAATCTAAGAAAGATATGAGCATTATAGCCAGAGATATTATCATCAAATAAAAATGAACGGTTATATATTCGGGAAAGAAAAATACCGACAACCAATAAAGCGCTAATACATTAACGGATATCTTCCCACTCATAATTGACATAGCAACCTTCCCAAATTTTTTTTTAATATAAATGGACCCACCTACAATTAATAAATCCCTGATAACAGCAACAATAAAAAACCACAACGGTACAAGTCCAAGCCAAACGGTATATGCAAATAATACAACAGCCATAACTTTATCGGCTATAGGATCCAGCAATTTACCTACTTCAGTAATCTCATCTCGGAGTCTTGCTGTTAATCCGTCAAGATAGTCCGAAATAATTCCATAAATGATCAATAAAGTGATCCAGATATCAACCTGAAAATTGTTTTGAACATGCAAATAAATTATCGGTATGGTAATGATAACTCTTGTAGCTGAAATAAGATTCGACCATGTGAATACATAATCGCGAACCATAATCTTCTTGCCGTCTATATTTCTGTTCTCTGTCATTATTTTTATGTTGAATAGGTGAACAGATTCGTAAAGTACATTATTTTATGCTTTCTTGTTAGAACCATTATCAATTAAATATCATCTATGAAAAAACCAATATATCTTGATGCAAAAAAACTGGTGGAATCAAAAATAGATTCTGAAAACGTATTCTCGGGTAAGCTTTTGGATGTTTATTTTGATAATGTTACTCTGCCGGATAATGAACACTCAACCCGGGAATGGATAAAGCACCCTGGCGCCTGTGCCGTTGTACCCGTTTTTAATGATGGCTCGATTATGCTGGTGAAACAGTTTCGCTATCCAACAACTCAGATATTCTACGAAGTACCGGCTGGTAAAATTGATTCGGGAGAACCTCAGGAGGTTACTGCTGAGCGTGAATTGCTCGAAGAAAGCGGACTTACTGCCTCCGAGATGAAATACGTTGGGCATTTTTATCCTGGTATTGGTTATACCGATGAAATCATTCATATATATGTAGCCTGGAATCTACAAGAGTCAAGCCAGAATGTGGACGATGATGAGTTTTTAATCAACTACAGAATACCTTTCAGGGAGGCAGTTGATATGATAAATAAGGGAGATATCTCGGATGGCAAAACTGTTTGTTCAATTCTTAAAACCAAAGAGTGGTGGTTAAAGAACAAGCCTTTTGAGGTCCGGTTTTAGTTTTATTCATAATCTATTTCCGGGTAAAACTTTTGACCCGACACGATAGTACACCTTTTTATTTATACCGCTCAAGAAAATCTCTTGCTTTAACCAGCTCTATAATTTCATCTGTGTGCTTATCAACAATTGCAACCTGAAATAAGCTTATAATCGCCTGATTCTCCAGAGACTCAATGGTTTCTTCTTCTGAATCAAATTCTTCTTTTTCACTCACAAGGTCGTTGATGCCCTGAACGATAAATCTGAATTCCCGTTTTTTTGTTGCTGGTGTCGGTTCATTGGTTATTTCAAAATACGCACGAATAGCTTCTTCTGTCACAAACCATTTAACTCCAAGTTTACGTCCTTTTAACTTTCCATCCCTCAAATAAGCCCTCACTGTCATCTTGCTGAGGCCAAGTAGTTCATGTAAATCATCTACTGAATAAAGTGTAAGATCTCCGATTTTTTTGGGCATAACTCATTCATAATCTTTTTTAAACCTGTTATCAATCTATTAATAATTAACTATTAATACAATTTTAACAAATATTACTTATATAAAAGTATTATCAAATTTTAGGAGTTTGGATTTAACACCTCTATCATCATATATTGAAAATAGTTACTTAAAAAACGCCCCATCTAAAAAAGTAGCTATCAGTAATTTGTTTTCTCATTTCCCTTTCTTATACTGAATCAGCTTAATTCAATATTGAACTTAGCTTTGCATATTGTTCTAACTAATAACCTTAAACAAAAAACAGGAGGAGATTATGAGCATGTTAACTTCAACATTTGCTCGATGGCTCTACGCTATACCTTTCGGAATTTTTGGCTTAATGCATTTTATGGCAGCCGGAGATATGGCTGGTATGGTACCATTACCCGGTGGAATATTCTGGGTATATCTGACAGGTGCAGCTTTAATAGCTGCTTCCGTAAGTTTTATAATCGAAAAACAAACCCGGCTTGCCGGTCTATTGCTCGCATTAATGTTGGCTATATTTGCATTTACAATTCATCTGCCGAGCCTGATGGGTGGTGATCAAATGGCAATGTCGAGTATGCTGAAAGATCTTGCACTTGCCGGTGCAGCACTATTTATTGCAGGGCAATATGGAGATAGTTCTGAATAATGATTCATTGGGGAGAAACTGTTATATCAGTTTCTCCTTTTTTATTTTTCTTTATGGAAAATAAAATCCCTTCTTTTTTAAAGAGTGTTCGATTCGGTTATCTGCTGGGGTCTTCGCTGATTATTATCCTGCTGCTTTTCGGATTGTTTGAAATTATTGAACTGATTATACTATCAGATCTTTCGCGAAATCAAATAAAATGGCTGCACTTCAGCCGCGGCATTATCACCGCACTTGTTATTCTTTTTTGGGCTTCATGGACTATCTGGCAGTATCGTGATATTTATAAAACAGAACTTGAAGCTACCGAGTATAAATACATGCAGCTTCTTGAACATGCCTCGGATGCCATTATCACCACCACAAAGGACAATATTATTTCATCCTGGAACAAAGGTGCTGAATTGCTATTTGGGTGGAAATCAAATGAAATTACGGGAAAACATATTTCAGTTATAATTCCTAATGAAGGGATTCGACATGATGAGCTTGAACATTTGAATAAAGAACTTGAAATTCATGGACACATAAATAATTTTGAAACCGAACGGCTTCACAAAAATGGAACAAAAAAGCTTGTTCAGCTAAGTGAAACAGCAGTCAGAAATAATGAGGGATCTATCATTGGTAAAACACAGATACTTAGAGATATTACTGATATTAAACTTAAGGAACAGCAATATCAGCATTCCGAGCGCCTCGCATCGGTAGGGCATATGGCCGCTGGCGTAGCACATGAAATTGGCAATCCTCTTGCATCCATTTCATCTTTAACTCAATTGTTACAGCGCAAAACAGACGATTCTTTCACTCAAAATCAATTAAAAAAAATTCTTGAACAAATTAATCGTATCAATATCATAGTTCGTGATCTGGTTGACTTTTCAAGGCCATCAAACAAGGATTTTGTTGATACACAAATCAATGATTTAATTCAATCTGCAATAGGATTATTAAAACATGATGCCAGATGCAGGAATATAAAATATAAACTGGATCTGGATCAGAATATTCCCAGGATTAACGTTGTACCTGATCAGCTTCATCAGGTTTTGGTAAATTTATTATTAAATGCAGCTGATGCCCTGGAAAATACCAAAAATCCACAAGTAATGATAAAAACGGAAGCTGACCAGAGTTCGGTTTTTTTAAGAATTTGTGATAATGGTTCAGGCATTCCGGAAGAAATCAGAGATCGAATCTTTGAACCTTTTTTTACAACTAAGCAAACCGGAAGCGGAACTGGCTTGGGATTGTCGGTCAGCCATGGTATTATAAAATCGATGAATGGTACAATTACTCTTAGCACAAAAGAGGGGATGGGATCTTGTTTTAAGATCACACTTCGTAAAAACAGTAATTCATGAAAGCTCATATTTTAATAGCTGACGATGAACGGGATGTTCGTGAATCACTTGCAATCCTTCTACAAGAAGAAGGTTACAGTATAAAAGCTGTTGTAGATGGTGAAAAAGCTTTAAAAGAACTGGATGAATCTACATTTGATATCCTGATTACCGATTTAAAAATGCCGAATGTTGACGGGATTGAACTTCTGGAAAAAGCTTCTCTGATCGCACCAAATATGATTATTGTTGTTATCACTGCTTTTGCTACAGTAGAAACAGCTGTGAAAGCGCTCAGAAACGGTGCTTCTGATTATATCATGAAGCCTCTCGATTTTGATGAAGTGCTCATTCGCATTGAACAACTGCTGAAGCACAAAAAGATACTTCTTGAAAACCGGTATCTCAGAAAAAAAATTGATCAAAATTTTAATCTGAACTATATCATTGGTGAAAGTGAAACCATGAAAAAGGTTTATAAAATGATTGATCGTGTAAGTGGCGTCAATACAAATATTTTAATTACCGGAAAAAGCGGGACCGGAAAAGAACTTGTTGCCCGTGCTATTCATGCCAACAGCCCGCGTAAAGACGGGCCGTTTATTGCCATCAATTGTGGTGCTATTCCTGAAAATCTGGTCGAATCAGAATTATTTGGACATAAAAAAGGGTCCTTTACCGGAGCTTCTGAAAATAAAGACGGAGTTTTTGTTGCAGCCTCTGGCGGTTCACTATTTCTTGATGAAATAGGTGACCTGCCTCTAAATGTGCAGGTGAATCTATTGCGGGTTTTGCAGGAAAGGGAAGTTAAGCCAATAGGAAGTAATCAGGTGAAGAAATTTGATTCGCGTGTGATCTGTGCTACAAACAAAAATCTTAAAAAAGAAGTGGAGGAGGGGCGATTTCGTGATGACCTTTACTATAGATTAAATATCGTTGAAATAGAGGTGCCCGGACTTGCTGAAAGACGTGAGGATATTCCATTGCTGGTTGATCATTTTGTTAATAAATACAGGAAAGAATTAAAACGCCCAATAAAAGGTGTCGACTCTGAAGCAATGAATGCATTAATACATCACGACTGGAAGGGTGAGGTAAGAGAACTTGAGAATGTTATTGAACGAGCTATGCTTTTGACTGATAATGAGTATGTTCAGCCGGAAGATCTGCCTGAGCCGATTCAATCTGCCGAATTAAAGGGATTACCCAACGAACAAAATAATTTACAGGAATCTCTTCAGGCTTTTGAAAAACATCATATAAAAAATGTTTTAAAGAAAACCTCGGGTAATCGAAGTGAAGCTGCCCGTTTACTTTCAATTGACCCTTCAACCCTCTACAGGAAAATGGAAAAGCTGGGAATTGTGGAATCGCAGATAAAATAATATCGGGTCACGGTTAAAAATTCATATCATCAAGAGCAACAATGACATCAAATTTAATGGTTATATATTCTCTTGCCTTTATAAGCCCAAATAACGCCCTGGGGGGAGTAATATTGAATTCTGTCATATCCAATTCTTTTTCCCCAACAACATGGAATTGATTGTTATCCAATACTTTACCAAGAACATACACCTCGATTTCTCTATCAACGCCGGCAACAGTAATAAATCCGGTTGTACGTATATTCATCCATTCTACATTATTTTCATCCCTTATGATGTTGATCAGTTCAGCATCTTTCAATGAATATTGAATTCTGGGGTGCTGTTCAGCCTTAAGAGCATTATACATATCTCTGTTCATGGCTTTTTTACCACAATCAAGTTTAAAAACCGGTATTTCAACATCAATATACACTTTACCGTGGCCCTGAATGGTATCCTGCGGTTTTTCTGCATCTTCAAGCCGGCCAAAACCAGAAAGAGTGTCAGCTTCACACTGATATTTATTTACATTCGTATCACCTTCGAGCCACAATTTACTGCCATCCAACAGATGTATGGCATCTGATAAACTCACCTCCTGAGCCTCTGCTTTCTGTGTAGAAGTTAACATCACACAATTTATAAGTATAAACAGAATCAGAGTGTATAAGCATAAAAGGTTTCCTGTTTTACTATATATCTGCGTTTTGAATAGCATGGCCGTGACTCATATTTTAATATGTTTTCAACAATTTATTGAAATATAATATCAAACCGAATGGTAATCTCATCACCGCTCTTTATTGTTCCCAGCATGGCAGAAGGTGGATCCACATCAAAGTCGGTCATCTTCATTTCATATTGGCCGCTGAACTTTAATGCGTTTGTGCTTAATATTTTACCCCTTACATTAAGTACAACAGGGAGTGTTTTCCCGGCAGTGGTAAGTTCACCATTTATGTTAAGAACTCTAACGTTTTCTTCACCGGTATCCACTATCTCCATATTTTCATATATAAATACAATATCCGGATATTCATCTTTTTTAAGAGCTCTGTACATTCTCCGGTCCATTCCGCCTTTGCCACTTTCAAGCTTTTCTACAGGTACTCTTACTATTAATGATTCAACCTCTTCCGGGATCCAGAAATCAACACCCTTTGTCCAGCTTCTTGGAACTTTAAATTCAACTGTAAATTCAGTGGCCTCAACCGTCCAGTCGTGCAGTGTTGATGTGCCATCAATCTCAATAGAACTTGCTCCGCTGATATTTAAAGATTCTTCAATTTGTGCAGATAGTTCTTGTATTCCAAATGTGAGCAGTAATAATATTGATAATAAAATTTTCATAATAACTCCTTATAAATTTAAATTTGATCTTTATAAGGCAAATACTGTTCCAAAACAGATAGATCCTGGGTTTATTTTTTTATTTTCAAATAATCGCTCCAATTACAGTATATATAAACAAATCAATTGTCTTCTGGTCTGTTCAGGTTCTTGCCTCTTTGTAGAATTGCAACATAAAGATTCATAAATATTGCACTTTTGCAACATATCATAGAATTACAAAAGCAATTTTCTCTGATTATGTTTCAATAAACCATAATAAGCACTCATTTAATAACACAACTACGTTTTGGTACGACTGTTGCAATTACATGAGTGAAGCAAACCGATCATTTTAGAGTGAATCAAATGTGATCGTACTTTCGGCCGTTCCTGGTTGAACTTTGAAACATTGCCTGATATGAAAATCAAAATATTACTTGTAGATGATGAACCAACTCTTCTTGAATCAGGCAAAATGATTTTTGAAGATGAAGGATATGAAGTTATTACTGCTTCTGATGGTATCAATGCAATTGATATTTTAAGAAATCATAAACCTCACATTATCATAACTGATTATAGAATGCCCCGGTTAAACGGGTTAGGCCTGATAAACTGGATTAAAAAGAATAATCCTGATTTACCTGTATTTATGATCACTTCTTATTTAAACCAGAGTATGGAAAAAATTATCAGGGATGCCGGTGCCTGTGAGTTTTTGCTTAAGCCAATCGATTATGCCGAGCTTATAAAAAAAATTAAAACTACTGTCGGGTAAATCAGATCTTATCCTGTAGTCTGAATCGCTTTGCCGGTTCCGGCTGCAAACTCTTGTTTTTTCTCTTTTACATAAGCAAGGAGGCCATCGATACTCATATAAACAACCGGTATCAATACAAGAGTTATCAGTGTTGATGCTATCAATCCGCCAATTACTACTCTTGCAAGTGCTGCCTGAATTTCGGCACCCGCACCCCAGCCAAGAGCAAGCGGAAATAAACCAAGTACCGTGGTTAATGTTGTCATTAAAATCGGCCGTAAACGAAGCTTTCCTGATTGAACTACAGCCTCGAAAACGCTTAAATTTCTTTCCCGTCTCATCAGGTTTATGTAATCAACAAGTACAATAGCATTATTAACTACAATTCCAATCAGCATAATTGTACCCATAATGCTCTGCATATTGAGAGACGTACCGGTAAGCAACATGGTTGGAATAATCCCCACAATCGCAACCGGAACTGAAAACATTACAATTAAAGGATCAACAAATCTCTCAAATTGCCCGGCCATTACCATATAAATCAGAATCAAAGCCATAATGATGGATAGGGTAAAATCGGCCTGAGCTTTTTGCTGCTCTTCATACTCGCCCCCGAACACAATTGAAAAACCGGCAGGCAGGGTAAATTCTGACAGTTCATTTTGTATCTTATCCACCGCCACTCCCAGCGGCACGCCACTTTCAAGATTTGCGGTGATATATGTTACACGCTGGCCATTTATACGCCGGATTTCTATAGGCCCTCTACCGGGCTCTTCTTTTATTACAGTTGAAACAGGAACATTCACACCGGCAGGCGTGCGTATAGAAATATTACTGATATCAAGCGTGCTCATCCTGTCTGATGGCTGCAGCCGCACAATAATTGGGAATTCATCGCCACCATCACGATATACTCCTGCCCGGTTTCCGCCAATATTTGTCTGAATAGACTCTGCGACTTCACGCACGGTCAGTCCAAGTTCTGAAATTTTTTCTCTGTCGAATCTTATATTTTGTTCCGGCCTGCCCTCCCTGCGGTCGGATTGTACATCACGTACTTCGGGTACACGTTCCATCCTCTTTGTGATTTCATCAGCAAGCTGATCGGCCAAATCAAGATCGTATCCTCTTAATTCCAGTTGTACAGCCTCGCCGCCATCACCTGATCCGAAAATTCTTCGTAAAATCCAAAGGCCGGATTGTGCACGAACACGAATCGTGCCTCCCGGAATTGTGCCTTCGATTTTATCACGTATTTCATCAGCCAGTTCATAACTGTTCGTTTTTCTTTCACTCGCTTTTTTCAAGGCAATCTCCACTGAAGCACGTCCATTTCTCACTTCCGTTGAAAAATGTTTTACATCCTGCATAGGAATGATAGCTTTTACCTTCTCTTCCAGTTCTTTTACATATTCATTCGCAACAGCAATATTCATTCCGTCAGCCAGAAAAAAGTCGATATCAATTTCATCCGCTTCTGTCTGTGGTGCAAGCTCCATCGGCACATATTGAAAGGCAAATATGCTTCCTGCCAATAAAATTCCTGTAATCCCAAAAACCATTTTTTTTCTGCTGATAGCTGCCTTAAGGAGGTTGCTGTACTTATCTTCAACTTTTTCAAAATACTTCTGAAACCGGCTCTTCCCTCTATCACCAAGTTCACTATCCGGTTTTATCGTCATAAATTTGCTTGCAAGCATAGGGACAAGAGTCAGTGCTACGAAAAGCGAGCAGATAAGTGCAAAAACAACGACCAGTGCCAGTTCCTGAAACATCGTCCCTGTTATTGTTTGCATAAACACGACAGGCAGAAAAATAACAGAAGTGGTCAGGGTTGATGCTATAATAGCTCCTGCTACCTGCTTTGTACCAATTAAAGAGCTCTTTTCTCTGCTTTCGCCGTTACTTCGAAGCCTTACGATATTCTCAAGTACAACAATTGCATTATCTACAATCAGGCCAACACCAAGTGCCAGCCCCCCAAAACTCATCTGATTCAGGGTAAGGTCATTGAAATATAGCAAGGCGAATGTTGCAACAATTGATACAGGTATCGCAAGAGAAATAATAAAAGTGGTTGATCCATTCCTTAAAAACAGATAGAGAATAATAATCGCAAGAATAGCACCCCACATTGCCGCATTTTTAACATTGTCGATCGAAGCCTGAATAAAACCACTCTGATCTGTAACAACAAGAAGGTTTATATCACTTCTTTCATTGTTTATACGTTCAATTTCCCGTTGTACCCCCTCTGAAACTGCTACCGTATTTGAACCTGTCTGTTTCCGGATGGCCATGCGAATCATCGGAATATCATCAATATGTATCAGTCTCCCTATTTCCTGATATGAATCAGATACATCAGCTATATCCCGGACCCGAACCGGTTTACCATCAATTCGGGTAATAATTGTTTCGGCGATTTGTTCAATAGAATTATATTCACCAAGCGTACGTACGTAAAGGTCATTTAGTCCGTCTTTTACATTGCCACCCGGTAAATTATTATTTTCTGCATTGATTGCATTACGTACCTGGTTCGCAGTTATACCACTTGCCATCAGGCGGTCTCTTTTCAGGTCAACTCTTATTTCACGATGAACTCCTCCCCAAACATCGATGGTACCAACACCCGGAACCTGTTCGATTCTTTTTGCTATTTCTCTTTCCAGAATTCGGGTTACTTCATCGAGCGGCCTTTCCGATTGAGCACCCAGTATCACAACCGGAAAATCGTTCGGATCCCATTTTCTTACTCTTGGAGCTTCGGCTTCATCGGGCAGATTTCTTCGAAGCCTGTCAAGAGCAGCCCTTACATCATTAGCCGCTTCATCAAGATTTATACCCCTGCTGAATTGTAAATTTACCCAACTTCTACCTTCTTGGGAGTTTGATGTTACCTGTTCAAGGTTTGCAACACCGGCAACCGCATTTTCAACCTGTTCTGTTATAATAAGTTCAATCTCTTCCGGACCAACATTCGGATAATCAACGGTTACCGACATTCTTGGGAACTCTATAGGCGGCAATAAATCAACCGGTAGATATCTGAATCCTGTAATTCCAAGAACCAGTACAATCAGGTAAACCATTGTCGTGGCAACCGGCCTTTTAATTGAAATCTCTGTTAGCGCCATGATAATTTAAAGTGATTGATTTAGGGTTGAATCATCAATTGACCTGACGATATCGTCCTCCATTACTTCGCGCAATAAATCATCCGGCCGCAATCGCTGTAATTGTAGAATACGCTCCCAGGCAGTAGCCCTTATCCTGGCAGGACCTTCATTCCCTACCATCAAATTCTGCCCAACTGTTATTACCCATTGGCCATTTTGAACACCGGAGATACCTGCCGCCTCCCGTCCTCTTGCAATAACATTAACAGGCACAAAATTCACAACAGTCGGTTCACTCACAGGTGGAGGGTTGGTTGCATCTACTTGTTCAACCGGCTCTACTTCAACACCGAACTCCTGAGCAACGTAAACACCAGTAACCCCGGTTCTTGGATGCCTGTAAATAGCACTAAGCGGTACAATTGTTGCCTGTTCACTTTCACCATACAGTACATCCACTGTAACGAACATTCCGGGTAGCAACACCCTGTCTCTGTTTTCAACTTCAATCTCGGCAACGGTGCTAAAACTTCCGGATGCAAGAAAAGGGGAAATTCGTGAAATTTCAGAAACAATTGATGTATCCGGAAAATTTTCTGAATACAAACGAACGGTCTGTCCCTCCTTAATATAATTCAGCATCCTCTCCGTCAGGTTTATAGTAATTTTAGAATCATCAAGATTTCCAATTATAATCAGACGCTGATTAGGGTTCGCCTGCATTCCGACTTCTGCACTTTTTTGGCCCACAGTTCCTGTAATAGGGGCCCTGATTTCAGTAAGGCTTAAGGCTTCACGCTGTTCCGATACTGTTGACTCAGCTTGTTCAATCTGAGCCAAAGCAAGCTCATAATTTGCCTCGGCCGATGCAAATTGTGATCGAACTCTTTCCAGTTCCAAATCACTTATTAGTCCCCTTGCGGCAAGCTCTTCTTGTCTGTTCAAATGAGACTGTATTTCATCAAGAGTTGCCTTGGCCTGTTTAGCCCTGGCTTCATTGATTCTTAAATTTGCCTGTGCCTGTCGCAGCCGGTCTTCAAATTCTTTCGATCGCAGTCGAATTAAAAGATCCCCTCTTTCTACATTGTCTCCATTCTCTACCAAAACATCTTCAATCACAGCTGAAATTTGTGGAAATATTTCTACCTGATTTCCTGCACTCACAACTCCGCTTAATCTTTCCTCGAGTGGCAGGGAACCAAATTGAGCCTGTACAGCCTCAACGGAAGGGAGCAATTCTCCTGAATTTCTTTCTCTTGAATTCTCATTGCTGCAGCTTGCAAGTATAGCAACGAGTAAAACGGTCTGTGTAAGTTTTATATTTATTTTCATTTTATGCAGGTTAATAGATATCTAAAATCCACAAGAATAATTGAAATAGTTGATTCCCAAATAAATGATCTATTGGACTACGTATGGATTTTAGAAAACAACTGTAAGAAAATAACGCAATAAATATATTTTATATTCCCGAAAGGTTGTTAAAGGATATTAAAGTAAACAAGAGTGTTGTAAAATAAAGTTTCATATTGCTTTTTATCAATCCGGTTTACTTCTTCAGTTTCCGAAAAAGTAGAAGATGATTCATAGCTCCTAAAACGTTATTTTATTATTGTCATAGAAATTCGTTTATAATTATGAATCCCTCAGATTCTTATTTTATTCTCTATAAAAAATCTTTTTTAATACTGTCAACAACATGAAAAGAAGCTGGATTATCGGATTATTTATTATCTCTTTTCTCGGGGTGTTTCTCTATAATGCATTCCACGAAGTGAAGCCCAGAGATATTGAAAACGCACCGGAGTGGGCCGACCTTGAAGTAGCCTTGAGTGAAGCTTCTGCAACGGGCCGTTATGTGCTGGTCGATATTTACGAGGCCGGCTGCCAATTCTGCAAGGCAATGGACAGGGAAGTTTATCCCGCACCCGCTGTTCGCAATGTTCTTGATCAAAAATTTACGGTAGCTAAGATCAACGGGCATTCTGACGATTTAGTCAACTTTCTCGGCGAAACCATGACCCAAAAAGAGTTTGCAGCACGGATGGGGGCTACTGCTTATCCTTTTATAGTGGTTCTTGATTCAGAAGGAAATGTTGTAAATACAAGAAGAGGTTATCTGGATATTGTCTCTTTTACCCGGTTTTTAAATAACTCTATTGAGGGCGTTTGAAAAAAGTAGAACCACCTGTAAATATACATATTGTTTTTCATTTACCTCTTTCTGTCACCCGCCCGCATACTTCCTGACTCCCGCCATATCTACCATCAAATTAAACAGTTCTGTGTTTCGTACAAATGGCTTTAATTGTTCACTTCCGGGGCCAATCGCTGCAAGCTCTACATAGTCCGAGGTGTGCATTGTGCCAATCCAGTTTACAGCAATATAATTCGCTTCTATTTGTGCCAGTACAGTATCAGGTGTCCGTAATGCCCTGTATGGTGTTCGCAGTTTGCCCTCAAATGAGTCCTTGAACATTTGTGCTTCATGATTGGATATTTGCAACCGGGTTGCGTACTCGATTCTCTCTTTTATCTGGTCTAAAGTGCTGTCAATACTTAGTTCTCTGAATATCCACTCATTTGAATGGCGAAATTGCTGTAAACGATCAAAAAGCCTGCCGGAGTCCCTGTACTGTACTCCCGTACCGTTCAATCCCGGGTTGGCATTGCCATGATCCGTTGTAATAATCAGTAATGTATCATCTTTGTTTTCTACATACTCCAGCACATCACCTATCACTTCGTCAAATGCCAACTGATCATAAACAAGGGCGGCTGGATCATTTCCATGTGCCGCATGATCAACCCTGCCGGCTTCCACCTGTAAAATAAATCCCTCCGGATTTTTTTCAAGTCTTTGAATTGCTGCATTTGTCATTTCAGAAAGTGTGGGAATGTTTGCCTTCAATTCAGGAATTGAATTATGATCAACAGTATAGGGCAGGTGTGAGTCAGCAAATAGGCCCAGTAATTTACTGTTTCGGGTTGCTCTTTTCAGTTCGGTTTTATTGTGCACGATCGTATATCCGTTCTTTCCAAACAGATCATATAAATCCAGCTTGTCATTTCTCTTTTCAGAATCAAAATGTGATTTACCGCCTCCCATATAAACATCTACGCCTCTTGCCAAATACTGCTCGGCTATTGCAGCCTCCAGGTTTCTGCTTGGCGCCGATACACAGAATCCTGCTGGCGTTGCATGCGTAATTCTTGCTGTGGTAACAAGACCGGTAGCCTTACCTGCTCTTCTGAATATTTCGAGTACGGGTGTATATCTTTGGCCTTTAATTCCCATGTTTACTGCACCATTATTAATACGATGGCCGCATCCCCAGGAGGAAGCTGCTGCTGCTGAATCAGTAACAGGTGAATCGAGAGATGCCATATCCATTAAACCCCGATGAAATTTTTTATCTGATTCATAGAGTCTTATCCAATTCGTTTTGGATCCGTATTGCCTTTGTTTTAAAATATCAGCCAGCGTAAGTGTACCCGAACTCATACCGTCAACAACCAGAAAGATCACGTTTTTTGCATCTCCTTCTGATTTGAACTTCGGTATTGCCTGAATGGGGCGGCCCAATAATCCGCTGCCAACTGTAATAGTTGAAAGTGCTCCAATTTTTAAAAAGTCTGACCTGCTTATGCCCTTTGATCGGTTTTTTTTATTATTATTCATGAGGTGATTCTTTTTCTTAATGCGCTTAAATGACCTGAAAATACAATATTCAGGTTTATAAATTGTCACGAATCTATTGATGAATTGCAAATTTATTTGTTGTAATTATTTTTTATAAAATCAAATCCAATAATGTATATGAACTTAATAAAAATCAATTCGAAAAATTTCTCAATGCCTCTAATCTGTTTCATCCTCTTATTTCTATCGCTTCAGCACAGCGTAAAAGCACAGAACGTTTTAAAAGCCGAAGATGTTACAAAAATTAAATCTGTAACAATTGTTGCGATCTCAGATAACAGCAGATATGTCGCCTATACATTGAGTGTACCAGCTGATCCATTGAAAGAAAACAGCCCCTCGATTACACAGCTTCACATTCTCAATACAGAAACTGAAGAAACTATCCCTTTCTATACAACAGCAAGTGTTGGTAATATCGCATTCCGTCCTCAGCAGAATACGGTTACATTTCTAACCCGCCGGGAAGGTGATTCTGCAAGATCATTATATGAAATGCCTTTATCCGGTGGGGAGGCAATTAAACTGTTTGAGCACAAAACAAATATTTTATCTTACGAATGGCGAAATGATGGTAATCATATCGTCTATACAGCATTTGAACAGACAGAAGATTCTCAATCTCATTTACCTTACTCATCAATTGTATTTGAAGAAAATCAGCCGAATCGCAGAGCATTTATCACCAATGTTCAGGTAAGTGGTCATCAGCCGCATGAATTACCTGTGCAGGGATCTATTTATAACATGACCTGGAGTCCGGATGGATCTAAAATTGCCCTTTCAGCAGCTCCGACACCAACCGTTGATGATCAGTTTATGGCTCAAAAAATATTCATTGTGGATTACCCTCAAAGAGAAATCAGTGCTGAAATTAATAATGAAGGTAAACTTGGACAAATTGTTTGGAGCCCGAATGGGCAAAGACTGGCTATCAGGGCCGGACAAGATATTCACGATCCCATTGACGGGCGTATTTTAATCGTTTCGGCCTCGGGGGGCACGCCCCAAATAATCGATCGTGATTTTCAGGGTAAATATGAACAAATTAGCTGGCCTGAAGCTAATACTATTCACTTTATTGCAAGCGAAGGGGTTTGGAGTACGTATGGCACAATTCGTCCCGATGGAAGTAACAAACAGAGAATCATTGAGCCCGGCGGGCCCATTCTCAGTTCGTACAGCAGAGCTGAAAATGGTTCCGTTGCTTTTCATGCAAACACAAGCAATCACCCAAATGAAGTTTATTTCATGACTCGCCGAGGACGGGATTTAAAACAGTTCACAAACCATAATGAATGGCTTAATGAGGTAGAACTTGGACGACAGGAATTGATCAGACACCAGGCAAGAGATGGAGCTTTCGAAATTGAAGGATTACTGATCTATCCTGTTGGTTATCAGCAAGGCGATAAGGTGCCGCTCATTGCGCAGGTTCATGGAGGCCCGGAGGCCCACTATAGTAATGGATGGTTAACATCTTATTCAATGCCTGGCCAGATGGCTGCAGGCAAAGGTTATGCTGTTTTTTATTCAAATTACAGAGGAAGTACTGGCCGTGGTATCGAGTTTATTTACAGCAGTCAGGGCGACCTGGCAGGTAAGGAGTTTGATGATATTGTAGATGGAGTTGATTACCTGATTGACCAGGGAATAGCCGATGAAAACCGAATTGGCGTAACAGGTGGATCTTATGGGGGATATGCCTCAGCCTGGATGAGTACATATTATTCCGACAGGTTTGCAGCAGCTGTTATGTTTGTTGGTATAAGCAATAACATATCAAAATGGGGAACCAGTGATATCCCGGAGGAACTCTATCTTGTCCATTCAAGAAAAAGATTATGGGATCACTGGCAGTGGAATCTGGAACGAAGCCCAATATTTTATGTTGATCGCTCTCAGACCCCAATTTTAATTATGCACGGAGCAGAGGATACCCGTGTGCATCCGGCGCAGTCTCTTGAACTTCACAGACATCTTAAGGTGCGAAAACCGGAAGTTCCGCTCAGACTCGTACTCTTTCCTGAAGAGGGACATGGTAATACCCGTGCAAGTTCACGATATGAATACACGCTGCGTATGCTACGCTGGTTTGATACCTATCTTATGACGGGTGACCGGTCAGCTGAGATACCGCATTGGGATATACCTGTTAATAAATAAATCCTTTAGCCGATAGTCATATCATGGTTAATATTTTTGAGGGTAATCTGTGTGTAATCCCGGTAGTAAAAATTATGCAAGGCTATGTGAATAAGCTTGTCTGTGTCAATATTACTTATAATACAGTCAGTTTATTCACGTTTTTTCAACCTGAATTCAGCTCTGTACCGTGGTTGATCATGCCTTTCCAGATAATAGACAAACTTTCCTTCTTCAGGATTAACTTCCAGCATCCATACATTGGTTGATGCTTCCGGAAGCATTTCTGCCGTTTCATCGTCAGCCTCAAAATATTGAACATTAGCGGCACCATGTACATTGGAATAACCGCCGTACTGAGTTAAGTCATGCTCAATTCCGGTCTCCGGGTCACGATGGTCATGTTTAAGAAGTAATCCCTGATCAGTCCTGGTAATTACCCATGTTCTGGACCGGTCATCATTCACATAAAAGGGAATCCGTATTTCATTATCCGTGCAGGACTCAATTTTCATATACAATTCAGCATCATAAAAATCATGTTCGGGATCATCCGGAAAAACAGTATCTCCTTCAAATTCTTCCCCGCACAAATCCTGAAGTAATGAAAAAAACTGTTCCTGGCTCGACTGTTCCTGGCGGTCTGATGCGCAACCCATAAATATTGCGACAGACAAAATCAGATAAATGTAATATTTTATTATCATGTAATTTTTTCTTAGTGTTGATGATTTACGTTTTGAGACATAGTACAATATGCACAAAATAATTGATTCCTATAAATTAGGTGAAATAAAGGTTGAAATTTCAGAAACAAAACATCCGGCCCGGTTTAAGGTGGATTGTAATGATGGCGAGTATCATTCAGATTTTACAATAAACTACATTATAGTATCAGCATTGCATCTCCAAATGAATAAAACCGATATTTCTCTTTAATCGCATGCTGGTAAATTGACTGCATCTCATCATAACCTGCAAATGCCGCAACCAGCATGAGCAGCGTACTTTTAGGCAGGTGAAAATTGGTAATGAGAGAATCCACCGTCCGAAATTTAAATCCGGGCCTTATGAATATATCTGTTTCACCGCTGTATGCTTTAAAGTGTTTAAACTTTTTAAAAACTGATTCAAGTACCCTTACACTTGTAGTTCCAACTGCGGTAATATGCAATGCTCTGTTAAGTTCACTGGCTGTTTTTTTATCCATTTGATACCATTCACTGTGCATAATATGGTCATCTATTTTGTCAGATTTTACCGGTGCAAATGTTCCCATACCAACATGCAGCGTCACTTCTTCCCATCCAAAACCCTGATGCTTAAGGTTTTCAATCAGTGCCGGCGTGAAGCGCAAGCCGGCTGTTGGTGCGGCTTTACTTCCCGCATCACGCGCAAATATGGTTTGGTATTTGTCAGAAAGAGTCTCATCCTGGAGGATATAAGGTGGAAAAGGTGTAAACCTGTGTTCCTCAAAAACCGGGTCATCCGGTGCGTGACTTAGTGTGAGGGTTCTTACGCCATCCGGTGCTATATCATCAACCCTAACAGTTACACCGTTTGGAAGTATTCTCGAGGTGTTTTTTTTAAAATTCTTTCCGGGCCTTACGAGTGCCTCAACAGTCTTATCATTTAAAACATTTAAAATAAATATTTCAATTTTTCCTTCATCAAAAAACAGCCTGCATTTTTCGACTTTACTGTTATTTGCTACAAGAGTTGTTCCGCGTTCAAGATATTTTGCGATATTGTAAAAAAAATCATCATAAATCGACTTGCTTTCCCGGTTATATACGAGAAGCCTCGCTTCGTCTCTTTTATTTGCCGGGGTTTGGGCGATCAGCTCTTCGGGAAGATGATAGTCAAAATCGTTTAATGAATAACTCAATACATTATCTTATTTAATGCTCAACAGCAGATTATAAAATCAGGAATTATTTTCCTTTATATCATTATCAGACCCAATTTCTTCGATTTTTAAAACAGCATCTTCAAGAGTTTTTGTACACTTTTTCGACAGCTTCATCCCTTCTTCATATAATTTAATTGATTCCTCCAGCGTAACGGATGAATCCTCCAGTTTTTCCACTATAGCTTCCAGTTTTTTTAACGACTCTTCAAAAGCTGGGTGTTTATTTTCAGACATATGAAAATGTGCGGTGTTTATGATTTTTATTAATATCCGGGTAATACCGGTTCATTTCTATAAAATTTCTTTCTTGAATATTTGCTAAAACTGTACCATTTGAGCTCCACTTTCTTGAAGGAACACTGGCCAGCACGGATTATGATGATAATCTTTAATCAAAATTACAATAACCTAATCAGCGGGCATCAGCTTTATCCGCGTTCATCTGTGTTCTATTTACAATGTAACGCAGACATCCACGTATCAGTCGAATTACCATTGTTAAAAATAAACATTATTTCCATGAAATTCTTTTTAGTTGATTACCATCAGATTGCAGAATGTATGCTCCCTCAAGACTCGTAAATCCAAGTTTTATATTGTTTTCCTGTAACCTTGTTACAGCCTCAGGATGAGGATGGCCGAACACATTTCGATACGCGAGAGAAGCAGCCGCTTTTTGGGGCATAACATAATTCAATAGTATCTCTGTTGAGCTGGTTCTGCTTCCGTGATGTCCTATTTTCATAAAGTCGGATTTAAGCCATTCTTTATATCTCTTTGATACTAAAGCTTCCTGTTCATGTTCAGCATCTCCCGTAAACAGAAAGGAGGTATTCCCGTAAACTATTTTTAAAACAATTGAGTGATTGTTCGGATTTGTAAATGTAAAATCCGCCTCCGGACTCAATACGTAGATTCTGATGGACGGATCAATTTCTACAATATCTCCCATTTGCAGGCCTCTTATTTGAATACCTTTTTTCTCAGCCTTCAATCTGTAATTTTTATATAGAGCTGACGTATATTCGTACCCGCTTGTGTATATTTTGTTTATTGGAACTGCTTGAATGAGTGCCGGCATGCCACCGATGTGATCGGAATGCGGATGAGACAGGAATACGGCATCAAGCCGGTTTATTCCGTTATATTTCAGATAAGGAATTAATATTCGATCGCCGCTATTACTAAATGGCGACCAGCGGCCGGTATCAATAAGAATGTGTTTGCCATACGGGGTTTCTACGTGTATGGCATCTCCCTGGCTAACATCCAGTAATGTAACTTTTATTACAGCTGGAGAGAGCTTTTTAATAAACAGATCCAGATAGTGTATGTTTAGAAGAATTAAAAGAACGGTCAAAAATTTCCAGCGTAAATCGCTTATTCGAATTGAAGCAATAAAAGCTGTGCCTGAAATCCAGATCATAATCAGCAGTGTAATATTTTCCGGATTAATTGCAAGATAGCTTATACCAGTTTGAGACAGATGGTTAGCAACAAACCGGGTCCAGATAAAGATCCACTCTACTGGTTGTACAAAAAAATTCAGATCAACGCCTGATATTGATGATATCCCAAGCAATAAAGTACCTGCCGGAATTGCAGCTGCCAGAAAAGGTATGACCACTGAATTTGCTATTGGTCCGGACACTGAAAACTCACCAAAATAAAAAACAAGAATTGGAAAAAGTCCAGCCTGTACAACAATTGAGATTAACAGGATGCTGCTAATTTTCCCAAGGCGTCCATATCTGAATTTGTCAGGAATTAAATTTGTGACGATTGGCATTATCAATAATATGATGAAAACAGCAGAAAATGAGAGTTGAAATCCAACGTCAGATATCTGAGATGGATTTATCCACATTAATATCAGAGCCGCCACACCTAACAGATTAAAACTATTTGCGGTTTTATGAAACAATCTTGAATAGGTAAACAGCCAGGCCATTAATGATGCCCTGCATACAGAAACACTAAATCCTGTTACACCCGCATACATCAGCAACAAGACTGTGAGTATGAATAACCCAATCCATTTTCCTGATTTATATTTCCAGAACCATGGTATAATAATCCAAAATGGTGCTACAATAAAACCCACATGTAATCCGGATACGGCCATAACGTGTGATAATCCGGACCTTGAAAAAGCCAATCTTTCTTCGTTCGTAAGCTCTTTTTTATATCCTGTAAGAAGGGCTTTTGCAACCGGGCGTATATCTTCGGAGTACTGATTTTCTAATTCTTCCTGCACTTTAGATCTGACAGAAGTCCATATAGAACTTTTTTTTACCTTTTCATGGTGGGTAATCGATTCAAGGCTCCCTTGTAAAAAAATATTCTTCCTTTCAAGCCATTCATTAAAATCAAACTCATGCGGATTTCTCTTTTCAGATTTAGCATATAACCTGATTACACCTTCAATGCGGTCACCATTCTTTATGCGGTTAAGAATTTCAATGGCTTCTTGAGAATAGAGTTGTACAAGATATTTTTTTTTCCAGGTAAACTTATTTTCAATCACTGTCTCATTTACTAATAACAAAATTGACTGTCTCCCTGTACCGGTTATACCGGTTTCAATTAATTCTCCCTTAACCCTCAAGTGTTCACTGGCAAAAGGAAGCAATTTTATAACTTCTTCTTTCTCATTGCTAACAGAATACTGATATAATTGAAAGCGTAGCAATCCTGCGAATGAAATGAATAACAGATAAGCTATCAGAGCCAGGGTGTAGAATCTATTGTTCAACTTTGATCGGTACAAGTTTTCAAATAACAGCCAGATCAATAGTATTATCAGGAAAAGAAAAACAGACAATAGATAAGTGATGTCCCATACCTTACCCGCAGCGATCCCTGTCATAAACAGAGCCGCTGTTTTCAATGCAGGAATTTTAGCGAATGGAAGCTGATATGCGTTTTCCTCTTTCATCTATGTATATGAACATAAAAAGAGGAAAATCTTACACCGGAAATGCAAAAAAAAATAGGGAATGAGCGGTCAGGCCCATTCCCTGAGGGATTTATGGAGTCACGTTAGGGAAAAAATGTGTAGTTCCATTTATTTCACCAGCAAATATAAAACAGAATATCGAGACTTAAGAATCTAAACCTAATTGTTTACAGATTCGTGATAGTTCTGTTTTATCTTTTTCAGAAATGGAATTAAAAATTTCCACTATGCGCTCCAGATGCTCAGGGAATATCTTTTTTATGAGCTTTTTACCTTGAGGCGTCAGATAAATTTGAATCGACCTCCTGTCTTTCGGGTCTCTTTTTCTTATTACAAGGTCTGACTTCTCAAGATTATCAATTACCATTGTAATATTGCCACCGCTTTTTAATAATTTTTCTGCGAGTGCTCTTTGATTTAATGACCCAAGATGGTACAGGGCCTCAAGAACACCAAACTGGCTGGCAGTTAAGCCCGCATCGGCAAGATGTCGATTTAACCGGTTACTAATTGTTTCAGATGCCCTCATTAGTTTAATAAAAGCATCAAGTGTTTTTTCTTCTTTGGCTGTTCCTTTATAGTGTGTTCCCATAATTTCATTGATTGATTAAGTCCGGTTGATTTAACCAGAAATTGTTAGTTAACGTTTCGTCCTTCCCCTATTATTTAGTATGCGTTATTTAACCTAAACTTAGCTCACATCAAAATAAAATTTTTAATTTTGAAGTGAATTTTTAGAGTGGATTAAATATATAAATATAAATTATTTAAATACAACACCATGTATTGGCGTAAGGAAAAGACGATACGTCTTAAATTTATTTTGCCTTTAAAATAGCAAAATTTCTTTTTCCAACCTTTAACGATTTTATATCACCTTTCCCAAACTGAACTTCATAATTAATATCATTCACTTTGGTATCATCTATAGTCACTCCGCCCTGCCTGATCAATCTTTTTGTTTCTGCATTGCTTGATGTGAAATTTATATCACCAATTATATCCAAAATACGATAGGTTTTTCCTGCCGGGTATTCAAATTCTGGTGCATCATCCGGTATCTCTTTATTTACAACAGTTAGATTAAAGTACTCTCTCGCCTCATTTGCTTTCATTTTACCATGATACATCTCCGTAATTCTCCATGCGAGCTCATGCTTTGTATTTCGTGGATCCGTTTTTGCCTTTTCTTCAATGCGGGATAAATCTATATCGGGAATATCCGTGAGTAATTCAAAATATGTATAAATCAAATTGTCAGGAATAGATAGTATTTTCCCATACAATTCATTTGGTTCTTCGTCTATACCTATATAGTTATCGTATGATTTTGACATTTTCAATATGCCGTCTTTTCCAACAAGCAGGGGCATCATCAGACACACTTGCGGGTCTTGTCCGTCCTCTTTTTGGAGGTGCCTGCCCACAAGCAGGTTAAATTTTTGATCGGTTCCTCCAAGTTCTATATCGGATTTAAGATGAACAGAATCCTGACCCTGAGCCAGCGGATACAAAAACTCGTGAAGTGAAATGGGTTCATTGTTCTTAAAACGATTAGAAAAATCGTCTCTCTCTATCATTCGCGCAATTGTTAATTTTGAAGACAATTTTATGACATCCATAAAATTCATCTTGACAAGCCAGTCCATATTATTGACAATAGTGATATTTTTACTATCAAGAATTTTTTTAGCCTGATCAATGTATGTTTGAGCGTTAATTTTAATCTCTTCAGCAGATAAGGGCGGCCGGGTTTTATTTTGCCCGGTTGGATCGCCAATCATGGCTGTAAATCCACCAATAATGAGAATTGCTTCATGTCCGATATCCTGAAACTGCCTTAATTTTCTCAATATAACGGAATGGCCCAGATGCAGATCCGGACGGGTCGGATCAACACCAAGTTTAATTTTAAGCGGAGTCTTTTCTCTTTTGGATTTTCTTAATTTACTGATTAATTCAGATTCCGGTACAATTTCAACTGTACCTCGTCTTATAACTTTTAATTGTTCTTCAAGAGAAGGGAATTTGTTCATACATCTAATTTTCGAAAATCGGTAAATTTTTCAGCGGGCTGGTTTGATCAATATTTTTTTCAATTATAGTTAAAAAATCCTCAGCGCCAGGATAGACGGTTGCAACAATATCATAAACAGCCGGGGCAATAAAAATAATATGATAGTAAACAGTAGATTCATTTCGTATTTCTTCATCAGGAAAATTAAAACCGGAAAGAAGCAAGAGCAGGGCGCTTAATACAATGCCTGTTTTTAATGCACCAAATACTGAACCCGATATTTGATTAATAAAATTCAGACTTACTATCTCAACCATTTGATGAAGAAGATTAGCTAAAAAATGTGTAAATCCGATGGTTCCAAAAAATATAATTAATCCGGCTAATACAGGCAGGTAATTCCCGGGTTTGAACCATAAATATCTCAAAATTGAAATCATTGCATCCATTAGTTCGAATGTTAAAAAAACTGCAAGAATTACACCAATTATGCCAAATAATTCACGAATTAATCCTGTCATAAATCCCTTATAGGCAAAATATCCGATAGGAATTAACAATAAGATATCCAGGTAGTTCATATAACACTCTTAACTTAATTCATCTTTCACTATCTTACTTACACGTTCACCTTCTGCCTTTCCTTTCAATTCCGCCATCAGAACTCCCATCAATTTACCCATGTCCTGCAAGCCCGATAGTCCAAGTTCATTCTTTTTTTGTTTTACTACTTTTCGTATTTCATCATCCGCCATCATCTGAGGTAGATATGATTCAATTATTTTTAATTCCTTTTTTTCATTTTCCGCCAAATCTTTTCTCGACCCGCTTTCAAACTGCTCAATAGATTCCTTTCTCTGTTTTGCTGCTTTCATTAATACTTCTATACACTGTTCATCAGATAATGTTGCCTCTCCTCCTTTTCTCTCACTAATTTCCTTCTCCATCAGCTTTGACTTTATAGATCGCAAAACTTGAACTTTCAACGAATCTTTTTCTTTCATTGCTGTTGTTAGATCTTCAATAATTCTTTTTTTTAAGCTCATTTTATATACTTGTTTTGTCCGAATTTAAGAAAATAAACAAAAAAAAAGGTTACATTCTTATTTTGAATGCAACCTTTGAAATTTTTTTGGACTCTTCTTATCAGGCTTTATTCTTTTGGATAAATTCTTTTACGTTTTCCTGATCAACCATAGCTTCCTTATAAGAAAATTTTCCTCTGCTGTTTTTGGTTGCAATCACCACTTTTGCCATTTTTCTATGGGCAGCTCTTCGTAATAAAGCCTCTTCACCAAATGCCTGATTCTTTGCCATAATAATTGAACTATTTTATTTCTTTGTGTACGGTATGTTTTCTAAGTACCGGGTTGTATTTTTTTAATTCCATTCTATCAGGTGTATTTCTGCGATTTTTCATTGTAACATATCGCGAACTGCCCGGTTTCTCTGTGCATTCCAATATAACCTGAATTCTTGTACCTTTTGCCATATTATACCTCTTTGATCAATGTCCCTTTTCTTTTAGCCTCTTTCAAAACATTGGTGATACCATTTTTATTGATTGTTCGCAATGTTTTTGCTGACACCTTAAGAGTTATCCATCGATCTTCTTCCGGAATGTAGAATCTTCGTTTCTGTAAATTCAGATGAAACCGATGCTTGGTTTTATTATTTGCCTTCGAAGATCGATAGCCGTTGAGAGGGCCTTTACCAGTAATATCGTCTCTGCGTGCCATATTTATTTCATGCTTTTTAATTGATAGAAGAGAAAAATACAGCTAATCCATTTTAATTTCAATCTGCAAAGCAGAAATAATTTATTGTACAAAAAATTGTGCTCCATTTCTTCCCAGTAAATTATATTAGTTTATAACTTTTCTTTTTCGGGTATTGATTCATAATTTTTAAAATTATTTTCTTGATATTTCTCGTATTATTTTCATTGCAAAAATCGGTATAAGCGCTTATCTTTCGTGCAATCAATAAAAACCTCTTCTTTTTTTGATTTTGCGGTTTTAAACCCTATTTTCAAGCGATTCAACGGCTATACAATTTATGACTCAACCCCTATTTTATGACAAAGCAAAAAGGCTCTGACTATAAGGCATCAAATATTCAGGTTTTGGAGGGACTGGAGGCAGTTCGAAAGCGCCCTGCAATGTATATCGGCGATATTGGATCACGAGGATTACATCACCTTGTAAATGAAGTCGTAGATAATTCAATTGATGAAGCACTTGCCGGGTATTGTGACCTAATAAAAATTACCATACATACGGATGGCTCTATCACTGTAATTGATAATGGCCGTGGCATTCCTGTAGATATTCACTCCAAACTTAATTTACCGGCTGTTGAAGTTGTACTTACCAAATTACATGCCGGTGGTAAATTTGACAAAGACAGTTATAAAGTTTCAGGCGGACTTCATGGTGTGGGAGTAAGTTGTGTAAATGCATTATCGATTTATTTCAGGGCTGAAATTCACAGGGACGGAAACATCTATGTGATGGATTTTAATAAAGGTGCAACAGTAACACCCTTGAAAAAGGTTGGCAAAACAAAAGAAACAGGAACAGTTATTCAGTTTAAACCAGATCCTGAAATTTTTACTCAAACAATTGAATTTAAGTTTGATATTATTGCTGAAAGAATGCGTGAACTTGCTTTCCTCAATCCACAAATAACAGTTGAACTTCTGGATGAAAGGGAAGAAGATGAAACCCTCGGCTATGCTAAATTTCATTATTCAGGTGGCGTCAAAGACTTTGTGAAGTATCTTGACGAGTCAAGAGAATCTTTTATGACGGATCCGATTTTTATCCAGGGTGAACTTGAAAATATACCTGTCGAGCTTGCCATTCAGTATAATAATGCATTTACGGAAAATGTACACTCTTACGTCAATAACATAAATACCAAAGAAGGGGGTACCCACATATCCGGATTTAGAAGGGCACTGACCCGGTCTTTCAAAAATTATGCTGAAAAGAATAATATCATAAAATCAAACAGCAAAATTCAAATTTCTGGTGATGATTTTCGTGAAGGGATGACGGCTGTTTTAAGTGTAAAAGTACCAGAACCTCAGTTTGAAGGTCAAACGAAAACTAAACTTGGAAATTCTGAAGTACAAAGTGCAGTTGAGATTATTATTTACGATAAACTTTCTGAATATCTCGAACAGAATCCAAAAACAGCAAAAAAAATACTTGAGAAGGTGGTACTTGCTGCCGAAGCACGGGAAGCGGCCCGGAAAGCCCGCCAGCTGATTCAGCGTAAAAGCGTCATGAGCGGTGGCGGCTTACCTGGGAAACTTGCTGATTGCTCTATCAGAGACCCCGAACATTCGGAAATTTATCTGGTAGAGGGTGACTCAGCTGGCGGTTCGGCAAAAATGGGAAGAAACAGAAGTTTTCAGGCCATCCTTCCTCTAAGGGGTAAAATCCTAAACGTAGAAAAAGCAAAGATTAACAAGATTTTAGAAAACAAAGAAATTCAGGCCATGATTACTGCCCTCGGTACCGGAGTTGGCCATGGTGATGAAGATTTTGAACTCGAAAAACTACGGTATCATAAAATCATAATCATGACAGATGCCGATGTGGATGGTTCTCATATCAGGACTTTATTGCTGACCTTTTTTTACCGGTATATGTTTCCTTTAATTAAAGGCGGCTACATTTATATTGCTACACCGCCACTTTACAGGATTACCTCCACAAGAGGACAAATTGATTATGCATGGGATGAAGATGGCAGAGAGAAAATTATACGACAGTTAAAAAAAGACAAAAAAAAGTTTGATGTTTCCCGATATAAAGGTCTTGGTGAAATGAATCCAAGTCAGCTATGGGAAACTACAATGGACCCTGAAACAAGAACTCTTCAACTTGTAACAATTGACAGTGCTGCAGGAGCTGATAAGCTTTTCTCCACCTTAATGGGAGGAGATGTTGAGCCTCGCAGAGAGTTTATTGAACGAAATGCCAAATACGCTACATTAGATATATAATATCATCTGCAACATTCATTTACATTCTTAACCAATTTTTATTGACACATGGCAAGTGAAAAAATCATTCCTATAACCATTGAAGATGAAATGCAGTCATCATACATCGACTATTCGATGTCAGTGATTGTATCCCGTGCTTTACCCGATGTACGGGATGGCCTCAAACCTGTACACCGGCGTGTTTTGTTTGGAATGAGTGATCTTGGTATGCTTCACAACAGAAATTACAAGAAAAGTGCCCGGATTGTAGGTGAAGTTCTCGGTAAATATCATCCTCATGGTGATTCTGCTGTATACGATACTATCGTGAGGATGGTTCAGGATTTTTCTCTACGGTATCCTCTTGTTGACGGGCAGGGTAATTTTGGTTCTGTTGATGGAGATTCTGCAGCAGCCATGCGGTATACAGAAGTCCGCATGCAGCGAATTGCTGAGGAAATGCTCACAGATCTGAACAAAGAAACAGTCGATTTTCAGGATAACTTTGATGATACTCTTACGGAACCGACTGTTCTGCCATCCATGCTCCCCAATCTCTTGCTAAACGGTTCCTCTGGAATTGCTGTTGGAATGGCTACAAATATGCCACCGCACAATATAAATGAAGTTATTGATGGCATCATAGCCTATATCAATGACCCTGATATTGATTCAAAAGGATTGATGGAGTATATCAAAGCACCGGACTTTCCAACGGGAGGTATAATATACGGTTATGAAGGTGTGAAAGAAGCTTACGAAACCGGACGCGGTAAAATTACCATGCGGGCAAGGGCCAATGTTGAAGAAATGCGCAGTAACCGGGAGCAAATCATTGTCACCGAAATTCCATATCAGGTAAATAAAGCCACTCTGATTGAGAAAATAGCGGATCTTGTAAATGAAGAAAAGATTACGGAAATATCCGAGATCCGGGATGAGTCAGACCGGGATGGTATGCGCATTGTAATAATGCTCAAGAGAGGCTCCAATACAGGTGTTGTTTTAAATCAATTGTACAAGTACACACAAATGCAGCAAACATTTGGTGTTATAAATCTTGCCCTGGTTCAGGGGCGGCCAAAGGTTATGGCTCTTAAAGAGCTGATCAAGCATTTTATCGAACATCGCATTGAAGTTATTATTCGCCGAACCATTTATGATCTGGACCAGGCTGAAGCTCGTGCCCATATATTGGAAGGATTGAAAATAGCACTTGATAACCTGGATGAGGTTATTAAAACAATTCGGGCTTCCAGTAATCCGCAAGAAGCAAACCATGAACTTCGGAGAAAGTTTGCCTTAACCGATTTACAGGCAAAAGCGATTTTGGATATGCGATTACAGAAACTTACTGGGCTGGAGAGAGATAAAATTGATCTCGAATACAGAGAAATAGTCGAAAAGATTGCAGAATTCAGAAATATTCTCTCAGACCGTTCTCGACAGGATGAAATCATAATAGAGGAACTAACCGATTTAAAAAATAGATATGGTGATGAGCGGCGAACACAAATTGTTTATTCTGCGGATGATTTTAATATAGAGGATATGATCGCGGACGAAGATGTGGTTGTTACTATTTCCAATAAAGGATTTATTAAAAGGATGCCGGTAAGCGGGTATCGGCGTCAACGCCGCGGTGGAAAAGGCATGAAAGGGACAACCACAAAAGATGATGAATATGTAGAACACCTGTTTGTTGCTACCAATCATAACTATATCCTGTTTTTTACCGAGAAAGGTAAATGTTATTGGCTCAGGGTTTACGAGATTCCGGAAGGGTCACGTTTATCACGCGGCCGGGCTATTGTTAATCTGATTGATATTGATAAAGATGACAGTATTAAAACATTTGTCCCGGTAAAAACGCTGGATGATGAAGATTATATCAATAATCATTTTATTATTATGGCCACTAAGAAAGGCCTTGTAAAGAAAACGGTTCTTGAAGCATACAGCAGGCCCAGGCGCGATGGAATTATAGCTATAAATGTAAGAGACGATGACAAATTACTGGGTGCTGCATTAACGGATGGAGATAGTACCATTATACTTGGTAATAAGAACGGGCGCGCAATTCGGTTTAGTGAAGATGATGTACGGGACATGGGACGGAATACCTCCGGTGTTAGGGGTATGAAACTATCAAAGAACGATGAACTTGTTGATATGGTAGTTATAAAAAACACTCATGAGGCAACTGTTCTTGCCATTTCAGAAAATGGTTATGGAAAGCGCTCTCTTGTCAATGATTACAGGGAACAAAGCCGCGGCGGTAAAGGTGTTATTACAATGAAAATCACTCCTAAAACCGGCAATCTCATTGCACTGAAAGAAGTGTCTGATAATGATGACCTCATGGTCATTACTGAAGGAGGGAAGGTGATACGTATGCAATGCAAAGGAATCAGAACGATGGGTAGAAATACCCAGGGTGTCAGGATTATGCGACTTGATGAACATGGAAAAATTGCCGCAATCACCAGGGTCGTTAACGAAGATGAAGATGAAGGCGATGCTCCGGTTGTTGAATAAAAAACAACCTGAATTAAAATTTTAATTCATCATTTTATGAAGCAACTTTTTTCTCATTGATTTGAGAGTGTGCGGATGAATAATTTTTATTTTATCAGCAAACTGCATTAACCATTCATTCAAATATTCAAGGTTATCGAATTTAAACTCAATCTTAAATAAATTAGGATTTATTTTAGATATCTTAATAATTTTAGTTGGCAGGTTTGCTTTAAATCGACTAACTACCTCTCCTTCGATATCCACTATTACTAAATGGGATCTTTCTTCAGATCGAAAAATAAGTGCCTCTGCGTTAAAATCCTCTTTTTCTGTAAATGTTTGATCAAGAATTGCCAGATCTGACATACGGTCAAGTATAAAATTCCGAATTGACTCTCTTTTATGAGAGAACCCGATTAAATTCCAGTGATCTTTATAAAATACCAGTATTAACGGATCCACTATTCTTTTAGTTATTTTGTCATCGGTTTTAGATATGTAATCAAATTGAATCGTTTTATGTTGCGATATTGCACTTGTTATCAAATACCATCCTCCGCCTCTTTTTTTATCTGTCCCAAAATGCATAAATGGATCCACGATTGTCCGGTTTTCAATCGATCTCATAAATTCCCTCAATTTCTCCGGCAGAACATTTCTGATTTTAATCTCTACGCCTTTCGCATCGTCAGCCAATTCTTTATCTACCTGTGATTTTACAAAATTCAGACCAACAACTATCGTTGCCAGCTCTTTTGTTGAAAACATCAATGGTGGAATTTTATATCCCGGCATGATTCCATATCCACTGTATTCATCCCACGTGACCGGTACATTTATTTCTGACAGTACATTTAAATCCCGGAATATTGTTCTTCTGCTCACCCCAAAAATGTCAGCAAGCTCATCTGCTGTTAATTTCTTTTTAGACTCCTGCAACATCAGTATCAATTTCATTCTCCTTTCAGAGCTTTTCAGCCTTTCCATAATATTACCTGTTTAAAACGATTATACCCTTTCCTTCATAAAATGATACCGTCTTTCCAAATTCAAAGTTAAATATAATCCCCTCTGATGCCACAGTTTTTTTTGTCTCAGACAATCCTTCTTTATTTCCCTTGTACAATACAATTTTTTCATAAGGTTTCTCTTTCACCATCTCCATTAAATCATCTGTTTTAAATGCATGTTTGGAAACAAGTGTAAATAACTGTTTTTCCCTTAATTCTGAAATGGGGCCCTGAAAATATTCTACATTATCCAGATTTAATTCACGAACCATTTGCTTAACAGCCATTATTTTTTTTTGAACAATATCATTTAAAATGAATTTTACACCGGGCATTGATATTGCCAGAGGAATACCCGGCAGCCCACCACCGGTTCCCGCATCTACAATGATCTCAGATTTGTCTAATATGTTTATTTGAAGTGGAAGCAGAGAATGTATGATGTGCTCCCTCACTGTTTCACGTGAAACACTTCTGCTGATCAGGTTTATTTTATCATTCCACCACAACAGATTATCTGCATATAAATCATAAGCGCCCTCATTCTCTTTATATTTTAATCGAGTCTCGTAATACGTATTGAGATCAAGATTAATTTGTTTAAGACTGCGCAGATGTTTCACGTGAAACAGATTAATTTTTCAGATATACCATTAATACAGCAATATCGCTAGCTGAAACACCACTAATTCTGCTGGCCTGCCCTATTGTTTCAGGTTTAATTTTAGAAAGTTTTTGCTTCCCCTCTGTAGAGAGGCTTTGGATTTTGTTATAATCAATCCTTTCGGGTATAACTGACTGCTCTTTTTTCAGGATTTCTTCAACCATCTCAAATTCTTTCTCGATATAACCTGCATATTTTATTTGAATCTCTACCTGTTCAATAACATATCTATCTATTGTTATATCTTTTACTTTAGCAGCAAGAGCTTTATATGAATCTATAACTTCTTTAAGATGAACCTGTGGCCTTGTAAGTACTGTTTTTGCTTTAACCGGCTGAGATAGTGGAGTTGTGCCTAGTTCCTTTAACTTAGTATCCAAGTCATCAGGCCTAACTGTATATTCAGCCAATAAATCATGTAATCGATCTATCTCTATTTTTTTCTTTTTAAATATCTTAAACCTTTCTTCATCAGCAAGACCGATATTATATCCAAGTTCCGTTAATCGTAAATCCGCATTATCCTGACGTAAAAGAATTCTGTGTTCAGCTCTTGATGTAAACATTCTGTACGGTTCTTCAGTGCCTTTATTTATCAGATCATCAAATAAAACACCAATATAAGCCTCAGATCGCTTTAATATGAATGGATTTTTCCCTAAAATTTTTAATGCAGCATTAATACCGGCCATTAACCCCTGGCATGCCGCTTCTTCATAGCCGGTAGTCCCATTAATCTGTCCGGCAAAATAAAGGCCATTTATAATTTTTGTCTCTAATGATCTTTTAATCTGATATGGTGGAAAATAATCATACTCAATTGCATAACCAGGCCTTATCATATTAACATTCTCAAAACCCTTAATCGAACGCAGTGCATTGTATTGAACATCTTCTGGTAAAGATGTTGAAAATCCGTTTAAATACATTTCGTAAGTATTCCATCCCTCCGGTTCCAGAAATAACTGATGGCTATCCCTCTCACTAAAGCGATTAATTTTATCTTCAATACTTGGGCAGTATCTCGGCCCGACAGATTTAATTCGGCCGGTAAACATAGGGCTTCTGTCAAAACCGGTTTTAAGAATATCGTGGACATTTTTATCGGTATATCCGATCCAGCAGGTTAACTGCTCATCAAGTGACGGCAAACTTGTTGTCAGAAATGAAAAAGGAGACGGGTCTTCATCACCATGTTGAATTTCAAGTTTTTCGTAATCTATTGTTCTGCCGTCTACTCTTGGTGGTGTGCCGGTTTTTAATCTACCTACTTTAAAACCAAGTTTTTCAAGTGCAGCAGAAATTCCAATTGATGCCCTGTCTCCTGATCGTCCACCTCCAAATTGTGTTTCTCCAATATGGATGATACCATTCAGAAAAGTACCGCTCGTCAGAATCACAGTTCTTGAATAAAATTTCTGACCAGTTTGAGTAAGAACTCCTTTGATTTCCCTTCCTTTTTCATCAGTAATAAGATCAACTACATTATCCTGGCGGAAAAAAAGATTGTCCCTCTTCTCAAGGTATTCTCTCATTATTTTTGAATATAAACTACGATCACTCTGGCATCTTGGGCTCCACATTGCAGGCCCCTTGCTTTTGTTTAATATACGGAACTGAACACCAGACTGATCGCTTACAAGACCACTTAAACCTCCCAGTGCATCGATTTCTCTGATGAGCTGTCCTTTAGCTACGCCACCCATTGCAGGATTACACGACATTTTAGCTATAGCATCCAGATTCATTGTAACCAGAAGTGTTTTCGCGCCCATTTTAGAAGCAGCACCTGCAGCCTCACTTCCTGCATGACCACCACCTACAACAATAACATCATATGTTGAATTAATGATCTTCATCTTTTTGTTTTATTTTTAATACTGTAACTTAAAATTAAATAAGTGCCATTTTTATTAAATGTTTACTTATTTAATTTATTACTTTTTAACGTTCCTTATAATGAGTGGAACTTTACGCTTTAAAGATACTCTTTTAACGGTTCAATTTAAATGGAGAACATAATGTGGTTTGGAAAGAAAAAGAAAAATGAGTCAGAGGTAAACGATTTGTTTACAGAAAAATGGATTGAAAAGTGGGAAAAATCAATCAATAACAGTGAAGAGTACTATAAAGCAGGTTTAAACTGGAACGCACCAATAATTTTAAAATTCGAGACCGGCTTCCACCAATTTGATGATCCTGATGCTATTGGTTTTTATCTCGATCTTAAAAACGGTATTTGTGAAACTCTGCGTTATGCTTTTCCAAATGACATTACAGAGACGGATATTGTTATTTCGGCTGCTGAAAAGGAATGGGTGCAATTGATATTACACAAAAAAGATCCCATGATGCAAATCTTGAAAAAAAAGCTGAAAATCGAAAAAGGAAGTTATACATTGCTGTCCATTCATCATAAATCGGCAAAGGCTCTTTTAAAAACCGCGCCCTCTGATGTTCAGATAAATAAAAGCATCTTAAAAAATTCTGAAAATGAACCTAACGGTTATATATATAATCAGCGAGAAAAATATATAAGTACCACAAAGGGGCTTAACCACGAAAGTTTTCCATTGCAGCTTTTCCAAAAATCAAAACAATTGGGTATATGGAATCCATCCAATATATCATTTGAAAAAGACTGTGAGCAATGGGATCAATTCACAGAAGAAGAAAAGGGGATTCTTATTCACCTATCCTCATTATTCATGGCCGGTGAGGAAGCCGTTACTCTTGATCTGTTACCATTAATAAATGTGGTCGCATCAGAACAGCGAATTGAAGAGGAGATCTATCTGACATCTTTTTTGTGGGAAGAGGCTAAACACACAGAGTTTTTTTCTCTTTTTGTGAATAAGGTGATGGATATAAAGCCGGACTTTAATAAATACCACAAACCATTTTACAAAATTATTTTCTATGATAAACTTCCATCCGCATTACATCGGCTTGAAGTTGACAAATCTGTGCAGAGTCAGCTCCGGGCATCCATTATATATAATATGATCGTTGAGGGTACCTTAGCCGAAACCGGATATGAAGCCTATTTTAAAATGTTGGAGGATAATGATCTGATGCCGGGATTACGCGAAGGATTAAAACACCTTAAGAGAGATGAATCAAGACACATTGCATTCGGGCTTTATTTCATCAACCGGCTGCTTGACGAAAACCCTAATTTAAAATCCTTAATGGAATCAGAGCTTGAAATACTTTTAAATGATGCAACCAATATAATTCATGAAATTTTCGATCAATATGATGTGGTTCCCTTTGGCCTTGAAAAAGAATGGTTTCTTAACTATGCCATCCGGCAATTCCAGGCCCGGTTTGAGAAGCTTGGATTATAAAAATAATCTATAGATGAACAGGTATTATATAGAACAAAAAAACCGCTTTAAACTGAATTAATTTGGCTTTTGCGATCCGGAAGGGACTCGAACCCTCGACCTTCCCGACATCTCATGTCGGGACGTTCTAACCAACTGAACTACCGGACCATTTTTTTAATACTTCAAATCTTTTTCTAAACTATATCCTCTATACTCGAACCCTCGACCTTCCCGACATCTCATGTCGGGACGTTCCAACCAACTGAACTACCGGACCAATACATCTTACTACAAAGAGTAATAAGATAAAGAGCTTTGGAGACAGATGTCAACATTAATGATTTTTTTTTCAATATACTTTTACCCTCTGTCTTTGGTAGAAATTCTCTGAATCAAATTAATAAACAAACGTGTTATGCACCTATTTCATTTTCTATTGAGGATATGATCTCCTTACTGTCCGGTTTAACATTACTCCTGAATCTTTTTATTAACTTTCCTTCCTTGTCAATTATAAACTTTTCAAAATTCCATTTTATATCACCAGTAAAGCTATCATTCTCTTGTTCTGTGAGATATCTGAACAATGGATGAATATCATCACCCTTTACTGAAACTTTTGTTGAGAGAGGGAATGTTACTCCATAATTCATCTGACAAAACTGCAATATTTCTTCATCATCTGCAGGTTCCTGTCCGCCAAAATTATTAGCCGGGAATCCAATTATTACAAATCCATCGTCCCTGTAACGGTCATATATATCCTGAAGAGCTTCGTATTGAGGCGTATAGCCGCATTCAGATGCCGTATTTACAATCAACAGAACCTTTCCTTTGTAATCATATAAATCAATTTGATTCCCATCAATGCTTGTTATTTCAAAATCGTAAACTGTTTTATCCTGAGTTGCGTTAACACTCATCATAACTAAAAATGATATTATTGTGATAATGATTTTCATATTTTTAATCCTATACTTTCAATTAACCTGAAACCCGTCAGAAATCATTCCTATGAACGAAAATAAATATACGTTATTTATCCCTTTATTATTTACTTTGCTGATATTTAGCATCCCGGTAACACTTCAGGCACAGATGTTTTCAATTGGTCAGGTTGAGGAAAGAGGCGCGCGTCCTCCCGGATTTTTTAGCATGCTTGGTGTAAGCCTGGATTTTGCCGACTTTTCATTCAGGGGTTCCGGGTTGGCAGAAAGAGACCGTCTCGATTTTAATGATAATATTTTAAATTTTAAATTTGAGAATCCCGGAATAGATATAAATATAGGACTTGGCGGATCAGCAACCGGAATGAGTAACAACAGTTATGTAAACCTGAGGGGCCTCTTATACAATGATTTTGTATTACACCGCTCATCCGGTTTCCGGTTTGCAATACCTCTACAGATATCAACTGATTTTACAAGAATAAATAGAGATATCACAGATTTTGAATTTGAACAAACATCTTTTTCAATAGGATCAGGATTTAACTCCGCAGTACGACTCACAGATCGATTTCAGTTAACAGGGCGTTTTACACCGAATGTCGGTTTTAGTGCTGCAAGAGGAACTTTCTTTGGAGGAACTTTATATTCAATGCAGGGACGACTCCGTTTTGTTGTTGACAATTTCTTTGGAAATAATGGTCTTGCCATTGGATATGATTTCGATTTCAGGGATTATGATGTAGATGATGACCGGTTTGATAATCGTTTCGTTGGTCATGGTGTAACAATAGGATTTATATTTTAAAAAAATGAAAATTGAGAAATTACTTCTTGAAATTGAATCACTTTGCGAACAATGCGGCTATGAGATCAGAAAAGAACGGGGGACATTCAGAGGTGATCAATGCCTTGTTGAAGGCGAGAAGCTTATACTGATTAATAAAAATAAACCCCTTGAGACACAAGCAGGAATTCTTGCCAAAATACTTTATCAAAATGGCATTGACGATCTTTATATTAAGCCTTTGGTACGTAAACATCTTGCTGAATTATGGGAAAGGTTCGATAATTTAGAAAAAGATTAAAATGGCAGGGAGTTGTCACATACTTTTATGAAAGTAACTTTTTTAGGAACAGGTACATCAATGGGTGTTCCCGTTGCCGGTGGATTCGGGCAAGAGAAGCTGGGTGGTGATCCGAGAAATGTACGGTCCAGATGTTCTGTATGGGTTCAAACCGGCCGGCTTTCCATACTTGTTGACGCAGGGCCAGAATTCAGAATACAATCAATACGGTCCGGTATACAACGTATAGACTTAATACTTATCACTCATGAGCATATGGATCATATTGCCGGTATAGACGACATCAGAGCCTATAATTATGCTCAAAAAGATACCATTCCCCTTTACAGTACAGAAAATGGCATTCAAGCGATTCGTTCCCGTTTTGATTATCTGTTTGGCAAAAATAAATATCCGGGTTCTGCAGCCATTGATTTAAACATTATTGAAAAGCAGATAATTATAGGGGATGTAACAATTACACCATTACCTGTTTCGCACGGAAGCATAAAAGTAAACGGGTACAGAATTAATGATTTTTCTTATATAACTGATGTAAAAAAAATACCTGAAGATACCAAGAAGTTAATTTCTGGCTCTAAAACTTTGGTTTTAAGTGGCCTGCGATGGAGTCCACCGCATCCCACTCATCTGACCATTCCAGAAGCTGTTGATGTGGCTGATGAACTGAAAATACCACAAACCTTTCTTGTTCATATGAATAGTTATGTAAATCATAAAAAAACGAATGAAAAACTGCCGTCGCATGTGCGGCTGGCATACGATATGCTTGAAATTAAAATTTAAACACAACTAAATAATGATTGTGAAATTTACAAAGAATAGTAACGGCTAAAGAAATTTGTCAAGACCTTCCTTTGACTTTAAATATTCAAAAACAGTTTTAACATCCTGGGCATGATCAAGATTACAGATAAGAATAGCTTTCTCTGTTTCAACTATAGCCAGATTTTCTACCCCGATAGCTGCAATTATCTTGCCATTATCACTTTGAACAAGATTACCAAAAGAATCCTTGACAAAACAGTTTTCCGCTTCGATTGAATTTGAGTTGCCGTCTTTCTCTGATAATTCATACACTGCTTTCCAGCTTCCAACATCATTCCACCCAAATTCCCCGGGAACAACAAGTACATTATCTGCCTTTTCCATGACACCGTAGTCGATTGAAACAGAAGGGCACGCTTCATAAAACAGATCTATTTCACCTTGGAGATCATCCGAATCCATTATCTGTTCCGATAATTCGTAAATCTGTGGCATATGTTTTTTAAATGCTTTTAGAATAGCAGATGTTTTCCACACAAACATGCCACTGTTCCAGAGATAATTTCCTGTTTGAATAAATCTTTTTGCTGTGTCCAAATCAGGCTTTTCAGTGAAATTAATTACCTTATAAACATCACTTTCTTCTATATTTATTTTTTCTTTTTCATCGAAATGAATATATCCATAACCCGTTTCCGGTTGTTCAGGCTTAATTCCAATCGTTACAAGTGATTCATCATTTTGAGCTGCAAGTACTGCTCTTTTAACAACCTGCTTAAAGCGTACCGGTTCTGTTATATGATGATCAGCCGGTAGAACTACCATAACGGAATCCGGATCTTTCCTGTTAAGGATTGCTGCTGCTGCTGCCACACAAGGAGCTGTATTTTTTGCAATTTTCTCTCCAATGATCATATCGGCCGGTATTTCAGGCAATTGTTTCTTAACAATATTTACATAATTATTATTTGTAACAACCATGCAATTATCAATATTTATAAATCCACTCAGTCTGTCGATTGTTGACTGAATCATTGTTTTATCTCCAAAAAGCTTTAGAAATTGTTTAGGTAAAACATTTGTGCTTTTGGGCCAAAAACGTGTTCCTGTACCACCAGCCATTACCACTGTATATATCATAATAACATGATTATTAATTCAAATTATTCTTTAGAAGCTTAAAATCACTTTTTTCCGCTTGTAAAATATTTAGATTTTGTTAATGTGAAGCTGAAAGATGATCCTTTATTTGGAGTACTGTCAATAATAAGCTTCTCTCCATGTGCTTCAATAATATGTTTAACAATTGCCAGACCTAATCCGGTACCGCCTTTCTCACGTGAGCGTGATTTGTCGACCCTGAAGAATCTTTCTGTTACTCTTGTTATATCTCTGAAATCAATTCCAATTCCAGTATCTTTGACATGTACAATAACTTTATAGGGATCATTCTTTTGTTCTTCCACGCTTATCTCAACATGGCCTCCGGGACGATTATATTTTATCCCATTTTCCAGCAGGTTGATTAATACCTGCCTGATCTGATTCCGATCAGCGTAAACCTGCAAATTTCTGTCAAAATTCTCTAAATGGATATCCACATCCTCTTTTTGAGCCTTATACTGAAGGCTTTCAACCACGTCAAAAACAATATCCCAAAGAAATATATCCTGCAGATTGGTTTTTAATTCACCCGTTTCAAGTTTTGATATCTCCATCAAGTCCTTGGTTAAAAAAATCAGACGATTTACATTGCGCATTGTTTTATTAAGAAATACCCTGTTCACCTCGTCATCATCAAGTGCTCCGTTTAACAACGTTTCCACAAAACCCTGGATAGCAAAGATGGGTGTTTTCAGTTCATGGGAAATATCACCGATAAATTCTTTTCGATAGTTTTCAATCTTGTTTAATCGTTGAATTTCCCGTTCAACAGTTCTGCTTGCTTTTACGGCCTGTTTAACAATTTTGTCCAGTTCATCATTATCGTCATTGGTTAAGCCGGTATAGTCATCAAATCTTTTTCTTGCAATATTTTTTGTTATGCTCTCTAAAGTTAATAATCTATTATGATGTAATTTATAATTGAAATAATATGTAGCTATGCCGCACACTAAAGCCGCCCCAAGCGAAATGAATAAAGCAGCTGAAAAAGACAGGTCTGTGAACAGGTTAAGCAGTAGTATAAATATAAATGCATTAAATAAGGACGATTTTTGGGCAATCCTGAAAGATAGCGGTGAAAATTGCTTTTTTATAAACGCCTTTTCCCTCATTCTTTAAATCTGTATCCTACTCCTTTCACTGTTTCAATATAATGATCACCAAGTTTTTCCCTTATTTTTCTCACATGCACATCAACTGTTCTGTCAACAACATAAACATTATCTCCCCAAACTTTATTTAATAGTTTTTGGCGGTCTAAAACTCTCCCTTTTCGGCTCGCAAGATAGTATAAAAGTTCAAACTCTTTCCTTGGCAGCTGATATTCTGCACCTTGGCGTATAACTATATATCTGTCTTTGTCAATTTCGAGATCATGTACTTCAAGTTTATTGATTTCTTCCTCTGTTTCATCAAACCGGCGAAGTACAGCCTTTATTCTTGAAATCAACTTGGTTGTGCTGATTGGTTTAGTTATATAATCGTCACCTCCTTTATTTAAGCCCTCCACTTCGGTTTTTTCATCACTCCGTGCTGTAAGAAATATTATCGGAATATGCCGGAGCGATGTATCACTTCTGATCTGATCACATACTTCAATACCATCCATCTTGGGCATCATTACATCCAGCAGAACAAGATCAGGATTTTTTTCCCTTGCAATTTTAATTCCGTCTTCGCCATTCTCTGCTTTCAGCACATCAAAACCCTCCTTTCTTAAATTGTACTCAATCAGATCCAATAAATCCTGTTCATCATCTACAACAAGTATGGTTTTTTTACTCACGATTACACCATTTTTTAATTTTAGGTTTACATATATATATGTTACAAACCCTAAGCTTCAATAAAAAACCGGAAGAGATTAAGAAATTGTTACCTGTTCAGGCTCAGCAATGCTTTTTTTATAACGCCAGAAACATCATTTCCCATATCTGTATCCTTTACATTCATAACCGCCTTCTCTGCATCCCTTTTTTTAAATCCGAGAGCTTCAAGGGCCGATACAGCCTCTCCTCTTATGGATGAAATATCACTGTTGCCTGATTGTGTTGTCCCCGGATAGTCAAATTCATCAAAAAGCTTGTCTTTTAACTCAAGCACCATTCGTTCCGCTGTTTTTTTCCCAATACCGGGAATTCCGGATAATGCCATCAGATCCTTTTTTACAATGGCTTCCAATAAAGACGGGGCAGCCATTCCCGATAATATGGTGAGTCCGAGTTTCGGGCCTATCCCTTTCACAGTAATTAATTTTTCAAAAAGATCTTTTTCTTTTTTTGACCAAAAGCCAAATAATCTCTGGTCGTTTTCAGTTATGTGATGATGAACAAGAAGTTTCACTTTTGCACCTGTTGCCGGTAAATTTGCTAAAGTCTGATTTGATATTTCAAGTTGATACCCGATCCCATGGATATCCATCACTGCAATTCCATCCTTTTTTTGAACCAGTTCACCATTCAAATAAGCTATCATCATTCCTATCTACCTTTAATGCGTTCGGGATTATCAGCAACAAAAGCCGACCAGCTCGATTTTCTGTTATTCTGATGATTTTTTTTAGGATCTGCCGTACCGGTTGCACTGTGTAAATACATATTATGGCACCATGCTACTGCAAGAGCATCCGTTGCGTCTGCCGGTAAAGATTCGGTTTTAATCCCAATAATTTTATCAAGCATATAAGCAACCTGCTTTTTACTTGCATTGCCATTACCGGTAATGGATTTCTTTACTTTCTTGGGATAATACTCAGCAACCGGAATCCCATGATTTGTTATTGCCAGTATAGCGGCGGCCTGTGCTCTGCCAAGTTTAAGCATTGCCAAAGGATCGACTCCATAAATGGGTGTCTCAACAGCACAAGATGTTGGCTGGAATTTCTTTACAAGTGCCGTTATTTCAGAAAAAATAGTTTGCAGCCGCCTTGTATGATCATCCTCATTACTCAGATGCAAAACATCACACAACTCAACCTTGAGTGCTCCATTTTTTTCTACGAGAAGGGCGTATCCGGTGTGGCGTGATCCGGGGTCAATTCCTAAAATTTTGTGTGACATATATATTTGATTTCACCATGTTCTTCCTATTATAAATAAGTAAGAGCAACTTTATTTCTCAAAAACCTCAATCTTCATCAGCATAAATTTTTGCAAGGGCCTCAATCATTTCTTCTGAAATTCCGGATGTTGAAAACCCGCCATCATGAAAAAGATTTTGCATGGTAACTTTACGGGTGAGATCAGAAAAAAGAGTTACACAATAGTCTGCACAATCATCAGCAGTTGGATTGCCCATCGGTGCAATTTTATCGGCGTAAGTGTACATACTGTCAAATCCTTTTATACCAGAACCGGCAGATGTTTTTGTTGGTGCCTGTGAAACGGTATTCACCCGAATCCCTCTTTCAGCAAGCCTGCTACCATAATTTCTTGCTATACTTTCAAGAAGTGCTTTAGCATCGTTCATGTCCGAGTATTTTGAAAATATTCTCTGTGCACCAATATACGTTAAAGCAACCACACTGCCTCCATCATTTAATAATCCGGATGCATCAGCGTGTTTGAGTATTTTATGCAGGGAAATTGCTGATATATCCAGAGTTTGATTAAACCAGCTATAGTTTAAATCGGTATATGCTACATTTTTACGAATATTTGGCGACAGCCCGATGGCGTGCAGAATAAAATCAATTCCCCCGTGCTCCTCTTTTAAGTCATTTATCAATTTTTTTACATCTTCTTCATCGCTTACATCACAGGGAAAAATTTTAGCGTTTGTTTCCTCCGAAAGTTTGTCAAGCGTACCCAGTCTTAGGGCAATGGGAGCATTAGAAAGAGAAAACCGGGCGCCTTCACGGTGGCAGGCGAGCGCTATTCGCCATGCAATACTTCGTTCATCAAGAGCACCAAAAATAACACCTTTTTTTCCTTTCAATAAATTAAATCCTTTAATTTCAGACATATATCATCTCCTTATCAGTTCGTTTTTATATTTTATAAGCTAAAATAACACCTTCGCCTTTGACATTAAAATGCTAAAAGACACTATTTTTGAAGATATTGAAAATTTATCCACATTCTATGTTGATAAGACAATTATATGTCCGTATTTTTTGTGACTTTGCAACTTTTGAAAAGTATTTAAGTAATCATGTTTGAAGATCTCTCATCAAAACTTGAAAAAGCGGTTCAAACGCTAAAGGGTGAATCAAGAATCAGCGATGTAAATATTGCTGAGACTGTGCGTGAAATACGCCGTGCCCTCCTGGATGCTGATGTTAACCTGGAGGTAACCCGCAGTTTAACTGAAAAGATCAAGGAAAAGGCGCTGGGTGATGAGGTTCTGAAAAGCATAAACCCGGGACAACAATTCACAAAAATCGTATTTGATGAACTTGTTTCCGTTCTCGGCGAAGAACGTACAGATTTAAATATAGCAACGACGCCACCCACGGTTATTTTAATAGCAGGGCTTCAGGGATCCGGTAAAACTACATTTGTTGCAAAGCTTGCCCGGTATCTAAAAAAAGAAAACAACAGGAATCCGATTTTAGCAGCGGCGGATGTCTACAGGCCGGCTGCAATCAATCAGCTTAAGACACTTGCTTCCCAAATTGATGTACCCGTTTATTCGATTGAACAAAAAGATCCGGTTCGTGTAGCACGTGAAGCGGTTTCAATGGCAAAAAGCCTGGCTCTTGATACAGTAATTATTGATACTGCCGGCCGTCTTCATGTGGATGAAAAAATGATGAATGAAGTCGCCGAAATCAAAGAAGCTGTTCAGCCTGATGAAATTCTTTTTGTTGTTGATGCTATGACCGGGCAGGATGCTGTTAATACCGCAAAAGCTTTTAATGAAAAAATTGACTATCACGGTGTTGTTCTAACCAAGCTTGACGGAGATACGCGTGGCGGTGCTGCACTATCCATTAAAACAGTAGTACAGAAACCTATCAAATTTATGAGCACCGGTGAAAAACTGGATGCTCTTTCGCCATTCTATCCTGACCGGATGGCTCAGCGTATCTTAGGAATGGGAGACGTGGTTACGCTTGTAGAAAAAGCCCAGCAGGAATTCGATGAAGAACAGGCTGAAAAACTTCAAAAGAAAATACGCTCTGATAAATTTGACCTTGAAGATTTTCTTGAACAGATACAGAAAATTAAAAAAATGGGTGATTTTTCGGATCTGGTAAGTATGATTCCCGGTGCTGAGAAACAGCTTAAAGATAAAGAGATAAATGAAGATGCTTTTAAGCCAATTGAAGCGATCATCTATTCAATGACCCCGGAAGAAAGGGCAAATCCCGATATACTGAATGGAAGCCGGCGGCGGAGAATTGCCAAAGGATCAGGTACAACTGTTCGTGAAATAAATGATTTAATGAAGCAGTTTGACCAAATGAAGAAAATGATGAAAACAATGTCTAAAATGGGCAAAATGGGCCGTGTTATGCACGGTTTGAAAAACCTGCCTGCCGGACGATAAATTTTACTGATTAATACAAAAAACACAGGAGTTAACCATTGATAAAATTACGTTTACAACGAAAAGGACGAAAAAAACGGCCTTTTTATCACATAGTAGTAGCAGATAGCCGATCGCCTCGTGACGGACGTATTATTGAAAGGGTTGGAAGATTCGATAATGTCAGCGAAAAAAAGGAGCTGACCTTCGATGAAGAACGCATCATTCACTGGCTTAAAATTGGTGCACAACCCTCTGATACTGTTCGAAATCTTTTAAAATCCAAAGGAATTCTTTACAAGCTTCATCTGATGCGGTGGGGAAAATCTGATGAGGAGATTGAAGCAGCTCTTGAAGAGTGGAGAAAACAACGGGAAGCCAAAGAAACATCCGATGAAAAAATTTCTCGTAAAGAAAGAGAGAAAGAGCTTTTAAAAGCAGAAGAAAAAGAATACAAAAAACAGCTTGAGCAGAAAGCAGCTGAAGCTGCTGCGGCTCTTGAAAAAAAGGAAAAGGCTGATCAGGATGTTGCTGAACAAGAAAAAATGGAAGTTGAACAAGAAACTGCTGAAACGGAGGCAACCGATGTAAAAGAGGATGAAGTAAAAGCAGAAGCAGAGGCTGAAGAAAAAACGGAACCTGAAGCTGCTGTTGAATCTGAACAGCCTGCTGAGAAGCAGGAAGCAGAAACTACCGCTGATATATCTGATAAAGAGGAAGAGAAAGTGAAAGCAGCGGAGATTTCTGAACCTGAAAAAGAAACAGCTGAAGAAACTGCTGAAGTAGTGGAAGACGTTGCCGAAGAAGCCCCAAAAACGGAGAAGGATGAGAAAAAAACAGATGTTAAAACTGAGGAGCCGGCAGAAAAAAAACCCGCAGCTGAAAAGAAAGAAGCTTCTGTCTCATCCGTTGACATGAATGCAGCTGAAGCAATCGATTACATTAAAAATAATTCCATTGATCAGCTTGAAGGTTTCGTTGGCAAAAATGAAGAGCGTGTGACCGTTCTTCGTGCCTGGGAAAGTAAGCAATCTGAAAAGTAACAAATTAAATATCCGGTATGGCTCATTCAGCACATAACCGGTTCGTAGAAATCGCTCGTTTTGGCAGGCCTCACGGCCTGGAGGGTGATCTCAAAATAATACCAAATGATCTTTTTGATGTATCGCTGATTAGTGACAGCACGATCATTCACTATTTAAACTATCGTAATGATCTCGTTCCTGCCCGGGTTTTAAAACTAAGGGTTGAGGAGAAAGCCAATCAGCAGTCGTTCTTTGTAAATCTTGATGTGATCAATTCCCATAATGAGGCAGTTTCTCTCGCAGGGCGTGCTTTATTGGTTGATAAAAATGAAATACCTGATCCAATTATTCCGAAATCAGTTGATCTTACCGATTTCATTGTCCAATATAATGATGAATCCATAGGCAGGGTTACTGATTTAATGAAAAATCCAGCTCATACAATTATCGAAGCCAATACAATTTACGGTTTGCTTCTGATACCATGGGTCGATGAATATGTCAAAACAGTTCACCAAAATGAAAAAATCATTATTTGTAAAAATCTTGATCAACTCATTGAAAATTAATTTGTGATGCGAATCGATATAATATCAGCTGTTCCTGAACTTCTGCACAGCCCTCTAAACCATAGTATCATTGGCCGTGCCAGAAAAAATAATCTGGTTGACATAGAAATACATGATTTGAGAAATTATTCTGAAGATAAACACCGTAAAATTGATGATTATCCTTATGGCGGCGGATCCGGTATGGTATTAACACCACAACCCATTTTTTCATGTATTGAAAAATTAAAAGGTGAACGTAACTATGATGAAATTCTTTTTACTGCGCCTGACGGATACAAGTTTAATCAGAAATCGGCGAATGAGTTATCCCTGAAAAATAATTTAATTATTCTGTGCGGCCATTATAAAGGCGTAGACCAGCGTATCAGGGATTCACTGATAACCAGAGAATTTTCGATTGGCGATTATGTACTTTCTGGTGGCGAACTTCCGGCTCTCGTTATTATAGATGCCATTATTCGCCTGCTGCCCGGAGCTCTTGGCAATTCAGAAAGTGCCTTAACGGATACTTTTCAGGAAGGGTTGCTTGAGGGGCCTGTTTATACAAGACCAGCGACATTTAAAGATATGAAAGTGCCCGAAATATTATTGTCAGGTGATCACAAGAAAGTAGAAAAATGGAAACAATTAAAATCAAAAGAAAAGACCCGCAACAGACGGCCGGACTTATTTGAAAAATATTATAACAAAACATAAAGATCCCATAAGGTGAATAATCATGGATAAATTAAAATTAATAGAACAAACAATCGTACGTGATGACATTCCTGCATTTACTGCAGGAGATACAATTAATGTACATTATCGCGTGCGCGAAGGTGATAAAGAACGTATTCAGCAATACCAGGGTATTGTAATAAGTGACAGGGGAAGCGGATCAAATAAAACTATTACCGTTCGTAAAATGTCAGGCAGTGTGGGCGTCGAAAGAATTTTCCCTCTCTATTCACCATTCATTGCAAAAATTGAAGTGAAGAAAAGAGGCAATGTTCGAAGAGCAAAGCTGTTCTACCTGCGGGAACGAACCGGAAAATCAGCCCGTATTCGGGAAAAGGACACACGCAACAAGGAAGTACGAAAGTAGTTCCTGAATACTTAACAAGTTATCTGCCGCTTCAATTGTTCATCACTGCCAGGCAGATAATTTTTAAAAGGCAGCATTTTTATCTTAAGAAATGGAAAATCATAAAAATAAAATCTTATGATACTCATACTATTCGGCCCCCCTGGTGCCGGAAAAGGGACACAGGCATCATTAATTTCTGATTATTATAATATACCTCATCTTTCTACCGGTAATATTTTCAGATCTGCTATTAAAAATGAAACCCCGCTTGGAAAAAAAGTGAAATCAATTCTGGATGAGGGAAAACTTGTACCAGACCAGGTTGTTGTTGATCTTGTTGCCGATGAAATCAAAAAACCTGAATATAATCATGGGTATATTCTTGACGGGTTCCCAAGAACAGTTGAACAGGCTCTTTCATTTGATGAAATTTTATCTGAAACCGGCCAATCTGTTAACTCCTTAATATCATTAACTGTACCAAAAAACGAACTTGTAAAAAGAATTCTATCCCGTGGGGAAGGGAGAAGCGATGATACTGAAGAGAAAATAAAAACTCGCCTCAATGTATATGAAAGAGAAACAAAACCGGTAATGGATTATTACAAAAAGAAAAATCTGGTTAAACCAGTCAATGGCGTTGGTAATGTTGAAGAGATATTCAAGAGAATAATAGATTCCATTGATGTGTAATCGTTGGCCCGTTTTTCTCACATCAAAATTTCTTGGTCTGATATGCGTGTTAATTACTTTGCTGCATTTTTAATAATTGAAGCAGTCCATTCGCCACATCCGTAATTGACTCTGCCTCACTTATTATATCAGAATCCGGGCCGGAAACAAAAAATGGTACCGGATTACGGGTATGAGTTTTGATTGTTAAATTTTCAAGATTTCCATGATCACTGCTGATCACAAGGTGTGTATTTTTATTTTTATTTCGATAAATATGAAGTAAAAAACGATCGAGGTTTACAAGTACATTTGCAGCCTGTTCGCTGTTTTTAGAATGCCCGGCCTTATCAGTCAGATAGTATTCATATAAAACAAAGTCATACTTTTCTGATGCCAGTAATACCCTTTCGGCGGCTGTTTCCTGGCTTATTTCAGGTATGTTAGTGTCTAACATCTCCCTCCATCTTTCCTGAGTGATTTCGGCGGTTATAGCATTTCCTTCCAAAATATCGCTCTCACGGTTTAATCGCAGCCCGGCAGACTTTGCCATTAATGTTGTACAGCTCCAGCGATTTTTTCTTTTTGATTTCTCAAAATAAATATCCGGATAAGCATTTAAAAAATGAGCCGAAAAGCCGAAGGATATCACTTTATGAAAAATGCTATCGCTTTCAAGAATAGGACGTAATTTTGAATGTGGAAAAGGCCCAAAATGCCTGCCTAAAAATTTTTGAGCATTGAATCCTGTAAAAAGAGAGGTTTGTCCTGTACCGCTTTGTGGTAACCCATCAACATCCAAATTCGCATCAATGCTGATATGACACAAATCAGGTGTCTTTATATTTTGAAATTCATCAGTAAGCCCTGCTCCGTTTGTTATTTCATTAAAAAATCGAAGATTTTTATTTAAAAACGGATTGCTTTGATCTCTTTTTCCAAATCCAATACCATCAACAAACACAAAGATTACAGGCATTGTTTTTATTTTTCCAAAATTATAGTTACCGGCCCGCTGTTCACAAGTTCAATGTCCATCATAGCAGCAAATATTCCGGATTCCACTTTTAAACCGGATTCTTTTAAACGTTCAATCATCTTTTCATACAATGGTTCTGCAACTTCGGGTGATGCAGCTTCAATAAAACTGGGGCGTGTTCCTTTTTTTAAACTTCCATACAGAGTAAATTGAGATACTATAAGTATTCCACCATTAATATCTTCGACTGATTTATTCATTTTACCATCATCATCTTCGAAAATTCGGAGCTTTCTAATTTTACTGCAGATCCATTCAAGTTTTTGTTCATCATCATTTTCATGAATACCGGCAAGCACTAAAAGCCCCTTATCAATGGCACCAACAATTTTGTTATTTACGGATACCGATGCTCTTTTTACACGCTGTACGACAATTTTCATCTGTGGGTAATAATGTTGATAATAGTTTAAAAGTTGTGAATTAATTGGCAATAAAAAACAATCTGAATTTAATGCACAATGATTAACAATTTCCCATCTAAACTAACAAATGATAAATACATATTCTTACTGTCTAAAACATCTCCCATTTTCAATGTATAAAATATGTATGCAGGTTTATTACTTTTCAAGGCTTATTGTTTTTAATTGATTTTAATACACTTACTATTCACAATGCTATCAACAAGTTATTTCATTTTTTTTATGTGATGTTTAAAAATAAGTTATTAACATATAAACACTCTCTACTACAAAAGAAAAGGCTAAAAAAATTTTGATTACTGTTACTTCCTGTGGATAATTCCAGGTGAAGTCTTTATACTTGTGTAAAAAATAGAAAAGGTGCTGCCTAAAGGTTAGATTTGGTTGTCATGCAATTGATAACCTCAAAAACCAATAGGACAACACCATGAATAACAAAGTAA
>JBHJOO010000056.1:0-3079 GCA_050329675.1 Balneolaceae bacterium | reverse complement strand
CCCTGTCCGATTCTGTTTGGCCCGCTGCCCAGGATTACCACTTTCATTTTATCGGTTACTTCACTTTCATTTTCAGTATCATATGAAGAATAATAGTAGGGAGTCTGTGCGGGAAACTCGGCTGCACAGGCATCCACCAGTTTAAAAGCAGGGATAATTCCTCTTGATTTGCGCAATTCGCGAACATCATTTTCTGTAATTTTGTTGCCTCCCTTGCTAAGCAGCCAGGCAATTTGTACATCCGAAAAACCGGCCTGTTTCAATTCCAATAGATCATTATTGGTTATTGATTCTATATTCTGTCCTTCGGTACGGTTTTCGAGGGTTACCATATACCGTATTTGTTGAAGAAACCAGGGGTCTACTTTGGTTATGTCTGCGATTTCTTCAACCGAGGTTCCGAACTTGAAAGCATTCCGGATTTGCAGCGTCCGGTCCCAGTACGGTTTCAGCAGTCTCTCACGAATTCGTTTTCTATCGGGTTGATCATAGCCGTCTGCACCCAACCCGCTTCGTCCCACCTCAAGGCTTTGCCAGGCTTTATTAAGCGCTTCGGGAAAGGTGCGGCCAATGGACATCACTTCGCCAACAGCTTTCATCTGTGTAGTGAGCTCTTCATCCACACCAGAAAATTTATCGAAGTTAAATCGCGGTATTTTAACCACCACATAATCGATAGAAGGCTCAAAACAGGCCGATGAAACCTGTGTAATCGGATTAGGCAGCTCATCAAGGGTGTATCCCACAGCCAATTTGGTGGCAATTTTGGCAATAGGATAACCGGTAGCTTTGGACGCCAGGGCTGAAGACCTGCTAACCCTTGGATTGATTTCAATGGCTACAAGACGGTCGGTTCCCGGTTCCATGGCAAACTGAACGTTACAGCCGCCTGCAAATGTGCCGATAGACCGCATCATTTTAATAGCAGCATCTCTCATAGTTTGATATTGTTTATCGGTTAGCGTCTGGGTAGGCGCCACCGTTATGGAATCACCGGTATGCACACCCATGGGATCCAGATTTTCAATCGAACAGATGATCACCACATTATCGTTGGCGTCACGCAATAACTCCAGCTCAAATTCTTTCCAGCCAAAGATGGATTCCTCAATTAAAATCTGGTGTACAGGACTCAATTCCAGCCCGCGCAATATTTTCCGTTCAAATTCATCTTCATTCCATACAATTCCGCCACCTGTTCCGCCCAGGGTAAACGAAGGCCGGATAACAATCGGCAGCCCGCCCAGCTCTTCAACAATCTCTTTGGCATCAAGCAGTGATTCGGCCGATCGGCTTCGGCACTGTTCAATACCTATCAATTCCATCAGATTGCGAAACTTCTGCCGGTCTTCGGTGATATCAACGGCATCCATGTCCACTCCAATAATTTTAATGTTTTTCCTGTCCCAGTATCCTTCATGCTGAAGATCACGTGCAAGATTGAGGGCTGTCTGGCCGCCCATAGTAGGCAACACAGCATCCGGCTTTTCAATTTCCACGATTTCCCTGATGGAATCGGTCGTCATCGGTTTCAGGTAAATGGCATCAGCCATAATCGGATCAGTCATAATTGTTGCCGGATTGTTGTTGATCAAAACAACCCGGTAACCTTCTTCCCGGAGTGATTTACAGGATTGGGTGCCTGAATAATCAAATTCACAGGCCTGGCCAATTACAATCGGGCCGGAACCGATGATCAGTATGGTGTGGATGTCGTCGCGTCGTGGCATTTAGAGGATTTAGAATTTAAAAATGTTGAGTAATTATGCTGAAAGTAAGTTTAGCTCACAGGTTCGTTTTTCGATTCTTTAATCATATCCAAAAAATGGTCGAAAAGGTATTGAGAATCGTGGGGGCCGGGTGAAGCTTCGGGGTGATATTGAACAGAAATACCGGGAAATGTTTTATATCGAAGGCCTTCAATCGTATTGTCGTTCAGATTGATATGAGTGATTTCCGCTTTTGTTTCATCGATATTTTTTTCATCCACCGCAAATCCGTGATTCTGGGTAGTGATTTCCACCAGGCCGGTTTCCAGGTTTTTAACAGGCTGATTGGCTCCGCGGTGGCCTACAAACATTTTTCGAACAGTAATTCCCTCCGACAAGGCCATCAGCTGATGGCCCAGACAAATTCCAAACAGGGGCTTGCCGGTTGATTTGGCAAAATCCACTACAGGGAGTCCGTACGTCGATGATGCATTGGGATCGCCGGGCCCATTGCTGAAAAAATAACCATCGGCTTCCCAGCCCCTGACTTCATCCACGGATGTTTCTGCCGGAAAAATTCGCAATGTACATCCCCTTTTTACAAAATTATCAATAATACTCTGTTTGATTCCATAATCAAATGCGGCAATTCTGCAGCCATTTTCAGCCGATATGGTTTGAGCTTCTTTTCGTGTAACCCGTGTTGCCAGTTCAAGCCCCACCATCGGATCCCAATCCTTTGCCATTTTAACCAGCTCTTTCTCATTGGTTGTGTCTGATGATATGACGGCATTCATCACGCCTTTCGTACGGATATGCCGTACCAGCCTGCGGGTATCCACATCGGTTATACCAACTACCTTGTTGCGTTCAAGGTATTGCTGAAGGCTTCCGTCTGCAGCCGGATTGCTGTAATCATCCGAAAATGAACGGACAATCAGTCCGGCTATCATAACTTTACGAGCCTCATCATCCCGGCTCATGGTGCCATAATTACCGATGTGGGGATAAGTCATCATCATCAGCTGTCCGTAATAACTTGGATCTGTAAAGATTTCCTGGTAGCCGGTCATACTGGTATTAAAGCAGAGTTCACCGCCGGTTGTGCCTTCGATGCCAATGGCTTTCCCCTTGACAACAGTGCCATCGGAGAGTGCAAGAATAGCGTCATTTTTAGGAGTCAGTGTCATAGTCAGGATTGATTGGAAGCGATTTTATGGTCAAAAAAAATCCGACAGCGGAAACCGTGTCGGATTTTTCAGAAAAAGTTTTTTCTGTGTATCTCCGTTGCCCGGAGATCATGGCATCTTTTTGTATTTCTGCAGGCAGAGTCCGGTTCAAAGAAATTTTGTGATATGGATTTTGGCCTC
>JBHJOO010000209.1:0-3665 GCA_050329675.1 Balneolaceae bacterium | reverse complement strand
CATGGATGAACCTGAATCTGTTGATTGGTAATATCGGCTGGAAAGGCGGAATGTCGCAGCCCTCAACCTACAGTGCAAACAGCGGAGCCTATCCGGTCATGGGGATGCACGAAGATCCGTTCAGCCCGTTTGGTACCAGTATTATCCGTCATGATGAAAAGTATGAGGATTCCACTCTGTTTGATGGATATCCCGCAAAACGGCCGTGGTATCCGTTAGCTTCCGATGTGTACCAGGAAGTGATTCCGTCCATCGGAGATGCCTATCCATACCCCGTAAAAGCACTGATTTTATATATGGGGGCACCCAATTATTCGCTTCCGGCAGGTGATAAACTGAATGCGATTTTATCCGATACCGAAAAACTGCCCCTTTTTATAACGAATGACATTACAATTGGTGCCACATCCATTTATGCGGATTATGTTTTCCCGGACGGCACCTATTTTGAACGATGGGAGTTCCACGGAACACACCCGAATGTAACATCAAAGGTGCAGCCGGTCCGTACACCGGTAATCACGCCACTCGTTGACACCTGCGAAGTGTATGGTGAAGAGATGCCGATGACGCTCGAATCGATGCTGATGGGCTTTGCCGAGCAACTTGATCTGCCAGGATTTGGGCCTGATGGTTTTGGCCCGGGGCAGAAATTCACTCACTTCGATCACTTCTACCTGAAGATGGCTGCCAATATTGCTTCGCATGAAGGCGGTTTGCCGGATGCGAGTGATGAAGAGATTCGCGTGTTTAAGGAGAGCCGCAGGCATATTGCCGCCCATACTTACAGTGAAGAACGCTGGAAGGAAACCTCCGGTGAACAGTGGTGGAAAAAGGTGGTCTATATGCTGAATCGCGGCGGACGATTCCAGGGATACAATGATTCCTACGATGGTGATAAGCTCGCAAATGCCTACGACAGACAGCTCAATATGTATCATGAAAAAACAGCACGCTGCAAAAACAGTATGACTGGTGTCCCTCTTTCCGGTATGGCGAAGCACGAACTGCCCATGGATTCACTCGGCAGGCCATTGATGGATGTAGAAAACGGGTATAATCTGAGGCTGAATACGTTCCGCCGCAGCACACAGACTAAATCACGGACTAATGTCTCTTACTGGCTTCTGGCCATTCATCCAACCAACTATATTTTGATAAACAGGATTACAGCCAATGCGCTGGGGTATAAAGATGGCGATATGGTGAAAATCACCAGCCGGTCTAATCCTGAAGGAATCTGGGATCTTGGAGCTCTGGACACAAAACCGGTGGCCGGGCAACTGAAAGTAATTGAAGGCGTTCGCCCCGGAGGAGTCATGTTCAGTCTTGGTTATGGCCAGTGGGGTAATGGCGCACGGGATATGATTGTAGACGGCCAGGTTCTGAAAGGTGATGACAGGCGAGGAAGGGGTATACATGCCAATGCGGTAATGGGTATTGATCCTCATCTAAAAAACACCTGTTTAACGGATCCCGTAGGAGCAAGTGCCGTATTCTATGATACACATGTGAAACTGGAGCCATTTACAGGCGATCCTGCACTTGTATAATCACCAAATATTGTGCATTATTTCTGAGTGGAAATAGGGGTCTTAAGGGTCCTCGCTGAGTTGTAAAGAATGATCGATCAATTTTTTAGCATACATGCTTAATCAAAATACAATAACCAGCCCCGGAGGAGGTTGTGAGGTAATATATAATTGAAGATGTCTGTCCTTGTTTATTACCACGAAGACACCAAGACCCGAAGATGCACGAAGTTTGATAAAAACAGATAATTAATATTCGTGAATTCTTCGTGGCATCGTGCCTTCATGTTCCTATAAAATAGGTTTATTACCTGCTTGTTTCTTAATATTTTCACAGCCTCTGAGAAGGAGGGGATACTGTACATTGGTATAATATTTATCAAACCCTTATTTCATTAACTTTATATTAAACAAAAACCATCCTTATGTCAGATATACCGAAGCCATTTATTGACTTTACATTAGAATATCCCGAAGTGGGCCAGGCCTATGCCCAAATGGGCCATGCCGTTCACAATGCAGGGCCGATCGATCAGAAAACAAGAGAACTCGTTAAACTGGCGATGTCCTGTGGTGCCCAAAAAGAAGGTGCTGTGCATTCACATACCCGTAAAGCTCTTGACGCCGGTTGTACAAAAGAGGAGATTCATCATGTGGTTTTGCTATTGCTTCCTACCATGGGTATGCCGTCCATGATGGCCGCCATGACCTGGGTGAATGATATTATTGAAGAAGAAGCGGATGAATAAGAATAGAAATTATAAAGCCGGGGAATAAAGCTTATGTTTACTTAATAAAAGAACGAACCTCTGGTCAGAAGAAGCGCAAATCCGTTATACTCATTTACCACGTCACCTGCCTACAAAAGAATAATCTCTACAGTATTAAAAAAGTTTGCGATCAAAGTCAGGGTTTGTTCGTCTGTATTAATGAACCGGGTTGTTATAACAGCAACCTTGAACCATGAAATAAATAATAACGACTATGAAGAATCTCATCCTGACTATGATTCTGATACCGGCTATGGCTGTTGCCGCTTATGCTACTCATAATAACGAACTTGAAAAAGAACCGTTCAGCGAAGAACGCTTTGAAAAACTGCAGGCCAAGGGTGCCGTAATTCTGGTGGATGTATTTGCCGACTGGTGTGGTACATGCGCCAAACAGCAGGAGCTGATCAAGCAATATCGTAACGAGAACCCGGACAAGGAGTTCTATATCCTGGAAGTGGATTTTGACAGAGACAAAAAGTATGTTCGCAAGCTTCGTGCACCCCGGCAATCTACACTTCTGGTTTTCCAGGGTGAAAACCAATTCTGGTACAGCGTGGCCGAAACCCGTTACGAGGTGATTGCCCGCGAAATGGATAAAGCATTTGCTGCGAAAAGTTAAACTGAATGAGAGCCGGTGACACTTGAACTTGCATCCGTTCCCCTTGCATTCATTGCCGGTGTTGTCGGCGTGATGTCGCCTTGCGTATGGCCGTTGGTACCTGTTGTGATGTCTTCTGCATCCACAAGCGGCCGCATCGGGCCATTGTACCTGGCGCTGGGACTCTCTGCCTCATTTGCCGTAGCGGGTACGTTTCTCACATACCTGCTGATTAATATGGGGCTTAATCCCGACGCGTACCGTTACATGGCTGCCGCATTACTGATTCTGGTGGCAGTCATTCTTCTTTGGCAAAAGCTTGGCGACCGTGTAAGCTACTGGCTGTCGAGACTCACCGGGCGTTTTAATCGTACCGAAACAGGCGCAGAAACAGCGGCCGGACAGTTTGGTGTAGGCGCCCTGCTGGGCCTTGTATGGCTGCCATGCGTGGGGCCGACACTTGGTGCCGCCATCGCACTGGCCTCGCTGGGTGAAGATATGGGAATGGCATTCCTGATTATGCTCGTGTTCGGTATTGGCACAGCTGCAGCGCTTCTATTTGCAGGATACGCAGCCGGATATGCGCTGAAAAAGTGGAAACCGGGCATTATGCAAAATGCGGCCCGTGGTAAACTATTATTGGGTATTTTATTGTTACTTCTTGGAATCATGGTTTTAACCGGCTTTGATAAAGTGCTCGAACGAATGGCGCTGGACATGCTGCCCCAATGGATCTACACACTATGACCTTTGACCGTAAAA
>JBHJOO010000255.1:0-8206 GCA_050329675.1 Balneolaceae bacterium | reverse complement strand
TTGATGCTGTTTTGCAAAGGATACAAGTTCTTGCAGATTTTTTTCAGATGAGGCGATGCTTTTACCTTCGGGGGCAAGATCACGATCGTGAAAACAGTAAAATGGGACTCCCAGTTTGGTAAAAAATTCAAAGGCTGCTTCAACCCGGAACCTGGCGTTTTCAATTGGGTTATCGGTTTTATCCCAGGGAAACCGGCGTGTTCCTGTTCCAAAAGGATCACTATTTTCATTACAGAATGAATGCCAGTATGCAACTGCAAACCGGAAATGATCTTTCATCGCTTTGCCGGCTACCACCCTGTCTTCCTGATAATGGGTAAAAGCAAGGGGATTATCAGAGTTTGGGCCTTCATATTTTATTTTCTTTATTTTTGGGAAAAAATTGTTGTAACTCATATGCAGGGTTATCTGTTTATTCGTTATTTATTAGTGATTTCAGGGAACTCAGCCAGTGGTTGTACGCTTCTTTGTATGATGCGGTCAAGCCTGGCTCAGGTTCAAGCACATCTAATACTTCCAGGCCTTCGAAAGCCTCTTCCGGATTTAGAAACACGCCGGAGCCAATGCCTGCGCCCCGGGCAGCTCCCTGCGCACCGTCAGTATTATAGAGTTCCAGTATGGATTCAGTGGTATTCACAAACGACTTTCGGAAAACCGGACTTAAAAACATATTGGCTTGACCTGCTTTTACAGTTCTTATATCCATTCCCATCTCTTTCATAATACCGAAACCATAGTTTAAAGCAAATACGATACCTTCCTGGCCGGCCCGCAGCAGGTGACTCAAATTATGTCTGTTAAAATGTAATCCATATATGTGTGCACCAATATCACGGTTTTCAAGAATTCGTTCTGCACCGTTTCCAAATGGCAGTACCACCAATCCGGCAGAACCGACAAGTGCTTCAGCAGCTAAGCTATTCATTCGGTCATAACTGAAAGAACTGTTGTCATAACCGGCAGTTCGCTTTAACCAGCTGTTCATGATACCGGTTCCGTTTACACAAAGCAGAACACCATAACGGGATTGTACTTTACTGTGATTTACATGCACAAAACTGTTCACCCGCGATTTTCTGTCAAACTTTGGCTTGTCTGTAACACCATAAATAACGCCGGACGTACCTGCTGTGGCAGCGGCTTCACCCGGCTGGAGCACGTTAAGAGAAAAAGCGTTATTGGGCTGATCGCCTGCCCGATAGGCCACTTTGGTATGCATACTCAGGCCTAATTCTTCAGATGCCCGGCTGGTCAGGGTTCCATGTATCTCGAAGCAATCTGCAGCTTCAGGTAACAAAGCCATTGGAATACCATAATAATTCATCAGGGTTTCAGCCGGTTTGCTCTGATCATAATCCCAAAGAATACCTTCGGAAAGTCCGGAAATGGTTGTGTTGATTTGCCCGGTCATTTTCATTGCAATGAAATCACCCGGCAGCATCATTTTATAAATCTTATTGTAAATTTCAGGTTCGTTTTCTTTAATCCATTTAAGTTTCGAAGCAGTAAAATTTCCCGGTGAATTGAGAAAATGTTTCAGGCAGAATTCCTGTCCGAGAGCCTTAAATGCTTTTTTCCCGATGTTCACGGCGCGGCTGTCGCACCAAATGATGGCAGGGCGCAATACCCGTTTATCCTGATCTATTATTACAAGCCCGTGCATTTGGTAAGAAATGCCTATTGCTTCAATATCCTGTTTTTGGGCTGATGATTTCTTAAGCAGGTCTCCTGTAACTATTTTAACATGTTCCCACCAAACATCCGGATGCTGTTCAGCCCAGCCCGGTTGATCTGATCTTATCTCCAATTCCTTTTTTGGTGACACGGCAGAGGCAATGCATTTCCCATCCTCAATTCTTACGAGAGAAGCTTTTATGGACGAACTGCCGATATCGTAACCAAGCAGGTATTTAGAATGAGCCATTTCAGATAGATTAACGAATAGGATTAGTTTCAAAGAAAACATTCATTGTTCGAAGCGGAGCGGGTTTTTGATAATATTTAAATGCCTCTGCATATTTGAAACCGGCAAGATGTCCAAAGTGCATAGCCCACGCTCTCAGTGATTCAAAATAGTTGATACTCGAAATATAGGTCTCGGGTTCGTCTCCAGGATCATCGACATGGAACTGGCTGGCAAAGGCTTTAATTGCTTCTTCCTTAATATTCATTGTATTTGTTATGTCAAATACGAAATCGGGTTCAAAGGGCTGATCCTGCATGTAGTGAAGGATATGAGCCGGCCGGTGGGGTTGCTGCGTATTACCGCTTATATCTTTTGTTTCTATTTTAATCAACCCGCTGTAAAATATGGCATCGATAAGGAGGCGGGTGGCATCTCCATGATCAGGATGCCTGTCGGTTGGTGCCGTTATAAAACAGATATGTGGTTTATAGAAACGGACTTTTCTGATAATCTTAAGTTGATTTTCTCGTGTGTTTTTAATTTCGCTGTCTTTCATACCAAGATTATCACGCGCTGATAACCCAAGTATGCTTGCAGCCTTTGCAGCTTCCTTCAGGCGAAGCTCCGGATTACCCCTCGTTCCCATTTGGCCCTGCGTAAGGTCAACGACAGCCGTTTTTTTCCCTTGTTTAACAAGCGCAGCCAGCGTACCGGCACAACAAAGCTCTGTATCATCTGGATGAGCGCCAAAAGCGAGAATATCTACCTTCATAACAGTTTCCCAAATTTTGTAATAAAAGAATGAAACGAAATTAAATGATTACCGTAGTACATAAGATAAAGTGTGGCAGATGAATTATGAAATGGTAATATCGTTTCGCGTAATGCATGCAGTAATGGATGTTATTTGGATTTCAGAAATTTTAATGATAACACAAATAAAATGATTGAACCATGAACCGGCTGTTTATTAGTATAACTGAAGGGTTTAAAATTGCACTTCAGGCAATTTGGACTAATAAAACACGGGCTGTTCTTACAACGGCATGTATCGTTATCGGTATTGTGAGCGTAACTACCATGAACACAGTGACTGACGGTGTTGACCGTGCATTTGACAGCAGCATGGACATTCTCGGCAAGAATGTTTTACATATTGAAAAGTGGCCCTGGGGAATAGGAGGCGGCGAGTATAAATGGTGGGAATACAGAAATCGCAGGGAAATGAAAATTGAATATGCGGATGAGCTTAGAGAAATGAGCCGTCTGGCATCGGAAGTTTCTGCCCAGGCAACCCGGTCGGCAACCATACGTTATGAAGATAAATATATAGAAAATATTGATGTAAATGGTGCAACAGATACCTATTTCAGGACAGCCGGTTTAAATATTGAAAGGGGCAGGTTTTTTACAGATACGGATGTTCACAGATCAGCCAGAGTAACCGTTATTGGTGCGACGGTTGCTGAAAGATTATTTGACGGAGAAGACCCGCTTGGCAAACAAATACGGATCAGAGGCCAGCGGTTTCAGGTTATTGGTACTCTGGAAAAGCAGGGTAATTTTCTCGGCATGGTCGATACCGACAACCGGATACTCATCCCGATTTCCGCATTTAAATCTCTTTACAGCCTCAGGTGGGGCGTTCAGATTTCTGTTCAATTTCCGGATGAACAATCCCTGAGAGAGGGAGAATATGAAATCGAAGGTTTGATGCGGCGGATTCGCCAGCTCGACCCGCTGGATGATAATGATTTTGCTATCAATAAAGCTGCACTGTTTGAGCAGCAATTTCAATCAATGAAAATTGTTATTTACGGAATTGGAATATTTTTAACAAGCCTGGCCCTCTTTGTAGGAGGAATTGGCGTGATGAATATTATGTATGTATCCGTTAAAGAAAGAACCAAAGAGATTGGCATTCGTAAAGCAGTAGGTGCCCGTTCATGGGAAATTCTTTTTCAGTTTTTAATGGAAGCTGTTGTCATTTGCCTGATTGGCGGCATTATTGGAATGTTGTTATCAATCGGGGTTACAAACCTGGTCAATCAGTTCTTTGTAGCTCATATGGACTGGACAACGGTGATGAATGCAATCCTGATTTGTGCTTTTATTGGAATTCTATTTGGTTTTCTCCCATCTAATAAAGCTGCAAAATCAGATCCTATTGAGTCTTTGAGGTATGAATGAATCTGTCAGGGCTGCTTCATTTGAGGTGAATCACATGATTATTAAGGGTTTTCTCTTGGCTTCAGAGTTAGATTGATGAATGGAATATTTTTTAAAATTTAAATTATTATGAATATAATTGAAATTTTCAGACAGGCTGTTGATTCTTTAAAGGCTAATAAACTGCGCTCATCCCTTACACTTCTGGCTATTGCAGTGGGCGTTTTTGCCGTAATCAGTGCCAATACGGCGGTGCTGGTATTGGATACATATTTTAAAGATACGTTGAGCGTGATGGGAGGGGATGTGATAACCGTACAGAAATTTCCTGCCATTAATATGGGAAATGACTGGCAAACCTACAGGAACCGGAATGATATCACGTTTCGACAAATGGAGCAGCTTCAGGATCGTACTATCCTGGCAAGAGAAACGGGCCCCAACACAACGTTCAGAACTACAAAAATTACGTATAATGATAAAGAGACTGAACCGAATGTTTCTGTAAGAGGCGGAAATCAGAATTATCTATCAAATAATGCGTACAACATCGAATTGGGTAGAAATTTTCTGGATGAGGATATTGATTTTGCAAGGCCGGTTACAATCATCGGGGCGGATGTAGCAGATATTCTTTTTGAATTTGAAGATCCGATTGGTAAAACGATCCGCGCAGAGGGCAGGCCCTATCGTGTAATTGGTGTTACTGAAGCCCGTGGAAATGTATTTGGCCAAACGCTGGACAGATTTGTGGTCATGCCTTATACCACACTTGCATCCGTTTATGGCTCCGACAGAAATATTGCCATTCAGGTAAGGGCCGCATCTATAGAATTCGTTGAAGAGGCCATTGATGAACTGACCGGATGGCTCAGAACCATTCGTAAAGTGGCACCCGGGTCTCCCAACGATTTCGAAATTGTGACAAATGAATCTCTGGGTAATGTGTTTGATCAGTTTACAGGTATCCTGTATCTGGTCGGGTTTGTTGTAGGCGGCATTGCATTACTTGGTGCCGGAATTGGCGTGATGAATATTATGCTGGTTTCAGTCTCGGAACGTACAAGAGAGATTGGCATCCGCAAAGCAGTTGGCGCTACACGCAAAGCCATCGTCTCACAATTTCTGATGGAAACCATTGCGATTTGTCAAATTGGCGGTGTTATTGGAATCTTAACCGGAATTTTGCTTGGTAATGCCGCGGCGCTGTGGCTTGAGTCAGGTATCGTAATACCGTGGTCTGCAGCGGCCGGCGGCGTGATCGGAATGACGATCATAGGACTGATTTTTGGAGTGTACCCCGCATATAAAGCATCCAGGCTTGATCCAATCGAAAGCCTGAGATACGAATAGTGTCAGGTCAAGCACCTAATTTTGCCTCAAAACCTGGGCAACACCATTTAATGAAGTGACCGTACAAAAGTCCCCTCTCGAGAGGGGATTTAGGGGTGTGTTCGTGTAGGGAAAAAGTGTTGATGAAAGTCCAAGAACACCATTACTAGTAAACTGTCGCTGGTATAATACTGTGACGGGCATTTTCAGAATTTCAGGAGTTAAGTACAGTGATTTTTACAAAACGAGGCTGTTCTATAAGCAGAAAGCAGCTTAGCTGTGGACGATCTTATAGTTCCGGAATTCATTACGGGATTTAAATAAAACTAACTTGTTCGTTTTCAAAAATAGAAGTAGATTCGGTTTGTGTCCGTGTCCTTAAATGATATCAACAGAGTAATGAAATTATTGAAAAGAGTAATCGTTGTTTTTGCATGTATCATCACTGCCTGTTCGGGTGAAATGAAAGTAGAATTACCTGAACACATCGCCGCTATTAATAATCTTACCGTTTATGACCTTCCCGAAACCCCGACGCATGAAATTACTTTTGTACCGGAAGCCTATTTTGGGGATTCCGATGATGTTCTCATCGGAAATTTTAACAGTGCCGTAGCAGATGATGAGGGCAGGGTCTACCTGGCTGATTCCGATCAGAAAACCATTCACGTGTTTCAGCCGGACGGCACATATATACAATCAATCGGCAAGGAGGGAAAAGGCCCGGGAGAATTTGTAAACATCTCATTACTTCAGACTGATGGAACATACCTCTACGCCAATGATTTCAGCCAGAGGCGAGTCAATGTTCTTTCACTGGAAAACCTTGAATTTTCTCATACCATTCCTCTGATGAAAGAGGATAATTCGATAGATGAACTTAGAGGAACTTATCCGGGTTCATATAATCTTCTGCCGGATGGGAAATTACTTGTTACATACTCCAGGCCGTACAGGTCATCCGACCTGGATGATGAAAGAATGAATGTTTACTACAAATTGGATCAGGAAGGCAATATTGAGCCGGGTAAAATTTTGGAGTTAAAATCTAATGATGCGATCACATACCAGGTTAATAATTCATTCACCGTATGGTTTAGTCCTTTTGGTGGCCGTCCGTTGATTGCTACTTCACTGGGAGGTCGAATTTATACCGCATGGTCAAAAGATTTTTTAATTAGTGTCCACAATCCTGACGGGGAACAGACAGCAGCGTGGTATTATCCTTTTGAAAACGCACCCTTGTCGCGGGATGAAGCTCTGAATATTTATGACAGTGATCAATACCGCAAGGCGGTCAGCCGTATAGTAATACCACCGGCCTGGCCTGCTTTAAACAGAATATTTACGGATGATCAGAATCGACTGTGGGTCTCAGCCATCGTTGAAGATCAGGAATCCTACCAATGGTGGGTATTGGCCGATAATGGCGAACCACTTGCTACCTTCACATGGCCCCGTACCCGCTCAATAGCCGATATCAAAAATGGCTATCTCTACGCCCGTGAAACCGACGAGATGGGATTGGCAAAAGTGGCGAGATACCGGGTTGAAGGGCTGTGAAAATCAGCTGAAAGTATGGATGAGATAAATCCCCTCTCAGAGAGGGGACAGCCCTATCAAAACGCCTTCAGGCGATTTTGATAGGACAGGGGTGTGTACAACCAGCGGCAAATGAAGAGTGTAATGTATGACTGTTAATTCATCATATGGGGTTTCATTAAATTTGTAAGCCAAAAGTTGGTCGTCATTAGCGCTGGCAAATGCAATTCATGAATGATGCTTTGAAGTAATATAATTCATAGAAAATTTTTCTTCCTTTCCGCAGTTGGATATGGTCATCTCTCACTTTTTTGGCCGCATTCTATAAGATATAAGCCGCAGGGTGACTGTAAAAAAGATTCAGATAGATAGTCTGATACCCGTTGCCTTGAACAAAGGTGTCCTGTTAACGCATTACCTAACATCTACACAGAATAACAGGCCTTACATTTGGTATATAAGAATCTGGGGATATGGATCCTTGACAGATGTTATTAACTTGGAATCGTAAACCCAATGTATTGTACCAAGAGCACCAAGATAATCAACTTCCAGGTTTTTTTTATCTATTCTAAATACCCGGCCCTCTTCTGCACCATCATTTAAAAATCTTTTTAATTGCAGATATATATAGTTTTTATCTGAAAGAATATTTTCAATGTATTGTCGTTCACCTTCAAATTCAAAAGTTTGGGTTGGTTTTCCATCTCTTAAATAAAATTTCACTTTGATTAGTGATAAATCATTAAATATATACATAATTTTTTCAGTAAAATCACTTTTATCATAAATCCGAAGCCTTGGTAAAAACCATTCTGAAATATGAATATCATGGGTATCAGAGCAGAAAACTTTGCCTTTTGACAATTGTCTGTCAACAAGCCAATGACTTGATGAATAGTTACTGCTGATACTTGATAAAACTTCAAGAGATTCCTTATCATAAATTATAGTGTTGTCATCTGAACTATTTCTATTGACACCTCCGGGAGGAATTGAATGATTGATTACAATATGTTGCCCGGAGACACAAATGGATTGAGTTGATCGTTTGGTATCAAATTGATTTGTCAATGCTAAATGATTCTGGAGGTCGAGTTTCAGAAGAATACCAGTCTCGTCAATCAGAACTAATTCGGCTTTATTTTTATCAATAGTCATATCATTAGGCAGAAGAAGTTCCCCGGGGCCCTTTCCATAAATTTCTTTCGACATTTTCCACTCCCCCCGGTCATCAAAAACATTTATATTCTTTTT
>JBHJOO010000173.1:0-5030 GCA_050329675.1 Balneolaceae bacterium | reverse complement strand
AGCTCCAGGGGATCCGGTTGTGCATGCATTAATTCTGTACTTATAAACAGAATTAAAACTGAAAAGAAAGTCAAATAATTACGTTTCACTTTGTGCTGATTTTTGATTGATTTTATTGTTGATGTAAAGCTACATCAACAACATTTCAGCACTGTTACGTAAACGTTAAGAAACCTAGAATTTTGTGTTATCTAAATGTAAATTAGTCCATATCTCAATAAAAAATAATGGCTTATTCTTTAGAAATATTTTCGCTTTCAATTTTCTTCTTCTCGCCATCCGTGTCATTTTTTTTTCGTGGCTTTTTATCTGAATCCCGTGGTTTTTCAGTCACTTCTTTTGATTTGAGAAGGCTGCCATTTCCGGATGTTTCAGATGGTTCATCACCAAAAATCCCTTCCGGGTAATTACCGTGTGGCCTTTCACCGAGTAAATTTCGAAGATCATGGGGAGTCAGTACTTCTTTTTCAAGAAGAGTCTTAGCCATCACTTCAAGTTTATCCTTATGCTTGATCAAGAGATCATATGTTCTTTTATGATTTCTTTTTACAATCACCTGTACAGCCTTGTCAATTCGTTCTGCTGTTTTTTGGGAATATTTTTTATTAAATCCAAAGCTGTTTTCCGAACTTGACGAATCCTTTAAAGATACATAGCCTAACTCTTCACTCATTCCAAATTCCGCAACCATTGCAAATGCCAGGTTGGTAATTCGTTCAAGATCGTTTTGTGCGCCGGTTGATATTCTGCCAAAAATAATTTCCTCCGCTATACGTCCACCGAGTAGCGCACATATTTTATCATCCAGTTCTTCTGTGGTCATCAGAAACCGATCTTCAAGCGGGGTTTGAAGAGTATATCCAAGTGCGGCAAGCCCGCGTGGTACAATACTGACTTTCAGTACAGGGTCCGTGTGTTCAAGATACCATCCAACCACAGCATGGCCTGCTTCATGATATGCTACTATTTTTCTTTCTCTCGGACTGATAAGCTTATTCTTTTTTTCAAGGCCAGCCACAACCCGTTCGATGGCATCCTGAAAATCGATCATTTCCACTTCCTGTTTTTCACGTCTTGCAGCAAGCAGCGCGGCCTCATTACATAAATTTGCAAGGTCTGCACCGGCAAATCCCGGGGTTTGCGATGCAAGCAGTTTCAGGTCAATATCTTTGCTAAGTTTTAATTTTTTTGCATGAACCTCAAGAACCTTGATTCTTCCATTCAGATCGGGTTTATCAACGAGAATTTGCCTGTCGAACCGGCCGGGCCTGAGCAGTGCGGAATCCAGCACATCGGGCCGGTTGGTTGCTGCCATGATAATTACACCTTTATCAGAATCGAAGCCATCCATCTCATTAAGGAGCTGATTCAGGGTATTTTCTCTTTCATCATTTGATCCCATCATCATTCCCCTGCCACGGCTTCGGCCGATTGAATCTATTTCATCGATGAAAATAATACAGGGGGCTTTTTCTTTAGCCTGCTTAAACAAATCGCGTACACGTGCAGCACCAACACCCACAAACATTTCCACAAAATCGGAACCACTAAGTGAAAAAAACGGGGTATCTGCTTCACCGGCCGTTGCTCTTGCCAGTAGAGTCTTGCCTGTACCCGGAGGGCCTACAAGCAAAACGCCTTTAGGCAGCGAGCCTCCAAGCTTTGTGAATTTTTTTGGATTTTTTAAAAATTCAACAATCTCTTCTACTTCTTCTTTTGCTTCTTCAAGGCCTGCAACATCCTTAAACGAAACTTTATTCTCCGTTTGTTTATCGTATAAAGAGGCCTTGTTTTTACCTATACTTAAAACCTGCTGGCCGGGATTCATTCTTCTGAAAATAAAAATCCAGAAAGCGATAAGAAGTGCAATTGGAATTAACCAGATAAAAATACCGCTGAACCAGTCTTCTTCAATTCTGACATCATAAATAACCCCATGTTCATCGAGCATTCCCCTGATTTCATCACCTTCAAGCATCGTTGTATGAAACCGGTTTACATCGGGTTCGGACCTTATCTGCCATTGTGATTCACTTTGCGAAACACGCTCAACAACTCCCTCCTGAAAAGCTTTTTCTGAATACTTCCCGGTAATTTCATGGCCGTTGGTAATTGTTATCTCATCGACAAACCCACTTCTTACATACTCAAGAAAAGTACTGTACTTAATACGGTCGGAACTTTCACCGGGAACCATATAAAAATTGAAAGCAATCAGAACCAAAAAAAGAACAACATAAATCCAGACCGGAAATTTAGGTCCCTTTTTATCACTTTTTTGCTTTTGTGAAGGAAAATTGGAGTTTGAATTATTTCTCTTGGACATTTAAAAATTTTTCAATTAAATCATAGATAAACAATATAACGTTTTCCGCTGAACTCTGCGTTCTCCAGCTAATAAACTTTTTCTAAAGTCATAAGAACTGCACAACGATAGGGTTCGATACGTTATTGACCGTTCTAATTTTCAGTTTCTATAGCAATTGTTTTATCCGTTCCTGTTTTTATGATAATTTCACTTGCATTATCAGTAATCTTTCCTATAACGGTAAAATCCGAAAACTGTTCTGTCAGTTTCTCTAAATCTTCATTTTGGATTGTAAAAAGAAGTTCATAATCTTCACCACCATAAAATGCATATTTATCAACATCCTCTTTCATTTCTTCTGCCACTTTTCTGGTATTTAATGCGATAGGAACTGAGGGAGAATAAATTTCGGCTCCGGCTTCAGACGAGTTACATATTTTTTTCAGATCCGTAATTAAGCCTTTTGCTATATCGGTAATCGAAGTCGGTTTTATTTTTTCTTTCAACAGAACCGATATAAAATCATTCCGGGCTTTCGGTACGAGCTGTTTTTGAATTACATACTCATAATCATCAAGATCCGGTTGAAAATACTGTTCCTGGTTTTCCTGCCATAATTTTTTTTCCCTTAGTAAGATTCTGAGCCCGGCAAGGGCACCACCGAGATCACCGGTAACACAAATCAGATCACCGGATTTTGCCCCGTTTCGATATGTTAAATCTTTTTCAAATGAATATCCGGTTGCAGTAGCAGATAGTGTTAAAACCTGCACAGATGCAGTTAAGTCTCCTCCTGTAACCTGAATATCATAATCATAACATGCAGTATTTATACCACTATACAACTGCTCAATCATTTGAACAGAAATCTTATTTGGAACTGCGAGATTGATTAATATTTCAGAAGGGTTGGCATTCATAGCATATATATCACTAACCGCTGATGTAACACATTTATATCCAAGATGATGCAAAGGTACATACGACAGATCGAAATGTACTCCTTCCATCATAATTTTGGAAGAACTTATTGATACTTGACTTGCGGGATATTTTACAACCGATGAATCATCACCAATACCCTTAATTGTCGTTTTTTTACTGACACCGGAAAATTTTTCTAATTTTTCCAGCAGTTTGGAGAATCCGATATCATGTATCGTCTGAAAATCTTCTTTTTTTTTACTCATATCGGCTAAAAACAAAAAAGGCATTTACACTTGTGCGTAATGCCTTTCTGAATTTAATAAGAAATTTTGATTTGTTTAAATTTCCCGTTTTGTGGAATAATTTATTCTGAGTGTTCCTGCATGTCGTAATTCCTGCTGTACATCCGTTACAATTCCAAACTCTGAATCTTTATCAACCCGAAGTGATACAATTAGCCTTGGCTCTTCCAAAAGTTTATCATACATGATATTTCTGATTGCACCGATATCATCAACCAGGGCGTCATCAATCTGTACTTTTGTTTCTCCCAAACGATTGTTTGGCAGCCGTTCGGGCCCTATATAAACATAACTTACCAATCTTTTCTGCTCAATTTTCTCAATATTTTCTGCAGTAGTAAAATCAATTTGAACCTGTAGTTCCACTTCCCTCAGTACAGTAGTTACCATAAAGAAAATCAATAGCATAAAAACTACATCAGGCATAGCTGATGTTGGTACTTTCTGTGAAGTTTTTGCTGTTTTTTTCTCAAAATGAGCCATATATCATCCTACATCAGGTTCTGCAATTGAAATTTTCTTGGGAATCAAATTCTGAATTTCCTCTTTCTCAATCGAATTATCTTCAAGAACCGAGAAAGGAACCCCAAATCGATCCATAGAAGCTTCATGCCTTAACTCGGCATATGCTCCCATTACCTCGTCAAGCATGTCGATATAAACGCTGTATGGAGTTCTTCTGTCTGTTTTGATTGAGACAATGGCTTTGTCGGGAGCCTCGGAAAGATTCGGATCGTTAGCCGGATTAATAATAAAATCTTTCACACGATCCCTTACTTCTGGTACAGAAACCGGTTGGTCATTCAGCAAAACCATACCCTGTGCATTTACTAAAATTTTGAGCAGGTTTCGTTCTCTCACCGGTGGTGGTTCAATATCGTCTGGTATGGGAGGTAAAACAAGACCAATACCAGTATCAACATCAATTGTTGTCACCACAAGAAAGAATATCAGAAGTAAAAATGCTATATCTGCAAGAGACGACATCGGAATTTCGACTTCGTCCCTGTTTCTTTTCTTAATCATACCAACTAAAATTTAAATGTTCCGCGCATGCCGGTTAAGGCAATGGATACGATCATTATTGCCATCATTACTATCATTGTGGCAACGCCTGCCCTGTCAAATGCTCCTGTTATTGCATAAGAGATTGCGAATACAACAAAAGGTACAGCCATCATACTAACTTTTTTGATTTCTGATTTACCGGAAGTGACATTCCGGACTCCGCCAAAAATCATACCCACTACACCGATAGCCATTAATCCGAGTGCGAGACCTATTGCAATTGTTTGAATCATACAAATAACCTCCTGAAGGTTGCTTGGAATTTAATTGGGGTTATTATTGCTCGTCACTTTCAGGCTTGTCAGGTACAATCTGCTTGCCTTCTTTCAACAACACGATTGAATCAATCAATGTAATAGAGCTTTCCTCCATTTCCGAAATTAACCGGTCGATTTTAGAAACACAGTAGTTGTAAGCTACCTGAA
>JBHJOO010000606.1:0-3452 GCA_050329675.1 Balneolaceae bacterium | reverse complement strand
CTGTTCATTGATTTAATGGGGGTGTACCGGATTCGACGGGATGCGTAGAATCGCAGGTTGCATGCCGGGATTGTCCGATGGATCCCGTAAAACATCCATCATGGAAATAAAAGTAGTTGACAACAATTACTCATACCGTCTGGCTGCTTAAACAGCCGGGCCGTTCCATCAGGTGCACGTCTGTCTGCCCTGATCCGGAGCGCCGACTCTGACAGGCTTTTCCGGAATGTGCGTCCGCCGCAAACCGGAGAACAAACAGCGGAATAGTCTGAAGCCGCCCGCTGCCGGGCAATCTTCAGGCAAAACAACAAACGGCAGATAAGCATTGTAGAAGCCTGAACGATATACCGTCTCGGACCCGGGTTCAACTCCCGGCACCTCCACTATTTTTTCCATTCTGATTTATATCTTGCCAGACTAAAAATTCAAAAATCTGGAATGTGTTAATAATAAATCTATATTATGAAAGCCACGCCCTTCGCCATCTCTTGTCTTTTAATTCTTTTATTTGATTAATCACCCTGTTTCTTACTATCGGGAATAGTACCATTCTTGCCATAAATCAAATTTATTGATCAAAATATTTGTCCCTGTAGCCAGGATCTTGCATCTGCCAAATCACGTTTTACAGTGGCGGGGGAGATACTTAATATTTCAGCTGTTTGCTCAATCCCATAACCCTCAAAATATCGGCAGTCTAAAACCCTTTTTTGACGCTTGTTTATGACACCCAGTCGGGTTAATAATTCTTTCAGATTTATTGCTTCAAACCTAATTTCACTATCTGCATAGTACCTTTCATCAAAATGCAAACAATCCATCCCTTCACCTCTTCTTTTAGACATCTGCATCCGTGCTTTAGTGGCAAGTATTTGTCGCATGATTTTGACTACAATCATCATAAAGTGTTTCCTGTCAGATAATTTCTCTGATGGTGGATGTTTAACCAGTTTTAAATAGGCTTCGTGAAGTAAAGATTCAGAATCAAATATGAAACGTCGACGGCTCTTTTTAAGCTCACTTCTGGCAAGTCCAAGGAGTTCATCATATAAAGCTACAAACAGATCATCAATCGAAACTTTATCACTGGCCCTGATTGAACATGAGAGTGTGGTTATACTATCCGGTTCCATATACTACTTGCCCCCCAAGCTTTTTTGATAGCACCAAATAAGATTATTCTTACAAAAAAATTATGAGAAAATCAATATTTTCGAGTTCGATAGAGAATCCGGAATTTCTTTTTTTTCGTCAGATCAATTAGATCCTAAAAAATGGGATGAGCCTTCCAGTCAGATTCATTAATTCTTCAAATACATGTAGTGTCTTGTCAACGGCAATAGTACGGTATTGGGAAAACAGTCATATCGTATGAATTTCGGATGACTCGGCCGACATTTTACAGATGACACAACAGTAGTTTGTTTTTAAATATTAGAAATTTTTAATAAGTGAGCTTTTTTAGTCAAGATAAGCGCATATGTACATATAAATTGTAGTCAGGGTATTTCAAGATCATGTGATATAGGCTTGATAATGTGGCTATTTATAAGTTGAACTCTGTGCAGCGCAGTTCTATCTCCTGTTTAATTCATTTAATATGGGTACAACCGTCATGCGAATTTTACTTATATGTACAAATCTGATATTCTTTTTGCATTTAGGCTGCTCACCTAAAGAAACCTCACAAGAGGCCCGGAAAGCTGATAAACTCAATGAAGAAATTTCTGAACCGAAACCTGCACCTGCTCCGGGGACGGTTATAGCAAAAGTCCGGATTACCTATGCAGATAAATCACATCTTCCTGAAATGTGGCTACTTGGGTTAGAAGTTATTGAAATAACCGGATATGGCGCGAATACAAAGCCATTACCAGCAAGACTTGATTCTGTGGCAGTACCTCTTACTGTGATGAATCATTCTCAAAAATCATCTTTTCATGTGGACGAGGAAATGACATTAATTCTCTCATCCGAAATTAAAATGGATGCTTTTCCAAAGAACAAGTCTGAATGGTCAGTAATACAGATAAATTAATTTATCAATTATTATAATCATGAAAAGAACAAGAATCATATTAATTATAATTTTCATATTATTGGGTTTAGGCCTGATTAGTTATCATTACAATTTGAAACCGGATACACACGATGAAATCATAACTGAAGGAATTCGTGGATCGATGTCGCCAAAAGCCGGAGTAGAGATGAAACGTGCCAGGGATGAATTTTTCCACCTCATGCTGAGGGATCCGGTTACCAAACAAATACCGGCGCGCATTCGTCAGCTTGAAATTGAATTTGCCCTGCAAATTCCGGAAAGACAGCTCTACAGGGCAAAAGGGGGTGCAACCGCAGAAATTACATGGAAAGAAGCCGGGCCCAATATGGTCGGCGGACGAACCCGGGCTATGGCTCTTGACCGTTCAGACCCAACCGGCAATACGATTGTTGCAGCAGGCGTGTCGGGCGGGGTCTGGAAGTCGGCTGATGCCGGCAATACATGGAAACTGACAACAGCTCCCGACCAAAATCCGAGCGTTACTTCCCTGGCGCAGTATCCAAATAATCCGAACATTTGGTATTATTCAGCCGGTGAAAGAAGAGGCGATTCTGCCGGGGCGCAGGGAGGGTCGGCACCACTATTCGGTGATGGAATATACCGGTCAACCGACAATGCCGAAAGCTGGCATTTGCTCCCCGCAACTTTCAACGATGACAAGTTATGGAGCACTCAGGTAAATTTCACCTCAAGAATCAGAATTAATCCGCAAACCGGATCTGTATTTCTTGCAAGTAATGGGTTTGGAATCATACGATCTACTAATGGTGAAATATTTAATGAATTGGTTTTTGGATTGGTTGGCGGACACTTTTATGTTGACCTTGACATCCATGAAAACGGACGGATAGTTGCTGCGTTATCAAAAACCTCGGCCGGTAACAATCAAAATGACGATACGGCCGGCCTGTTTACGTCCACCGATGACGGAAGTACATGGACTGATATAACCCCCGAGGATTTCCCAGCATCCCATCAGCGTACTGTTGTCGCTATTGCACCTTCAAACCCGGACATTATCTATTCATTTACATACACAGGTACGGGTTCCGGATCGGATGAAGATGTCCGGCTGTTCAAAATCGATTTGTCGGATGGCACATCTTCAGAAAGGTCAGCTAATTTGCCCCCCACTTTTGGAATGCGTTTTGGCGGTGTTAATACTCAATTCAATTATAATATGATGCTGAGTGTACATCCCTCGGATGAAAGCTTTCTTCTGCTCGGTGCTACAAACCTGTTCAGATCCGAAACGGCCTTTGCAACCCCCGCCGATAATGCTGACGTTACATGGATTGGCGGATATGGAAAACCGGGGCTGCCTTTTTTCTATCCCAATCAGCATCCGGATCAGCATATTGCTGTTTTTGATCACACCAACCCTGACAGG
>JBHJOO010000599.1:0-2117 GCA_050329675.1 Balneolaceae bacterium | reverse complement strand
AAGTTTTTGAGGGTTCAAACGAATAAACCTGAAAAAGCCGAAGAGTTGCTTTATGACTGGTATCGCTTAAAAGCTGATTATCATTTCTCCAATATTGTTGAGGATTTGCTTCCCGAGTTCGAACGAAATGATCTGAAAGTGAAGGAGCTTATCATTCGAAAATTGAAAACACGCTGGGGTAGCTGTACACCTGATGGCACGATTACCCTGAATTTGCATCTCATTAAAGCACCAAAGCGGTGTATTGAATATGTGATCCTGCATGAGCTTTGCCATCTGATCCATCACAAACACGATGCTGAGTTTTACAAGCTGCTGAATTCCAAAATGCCCGGTTGGAAGAGCTGGAAAGAGAAGCTGGAAATTACTTTGGCTTAATTTATGTTATCTATATCTATTTATATTCAACCTTATAGAAATTACATGAATGGGTACGTATTATTTCCCCACAGACAATCTATGATGATATCAGTATCGAAATAGAACGAGAAGATTTCCAAGGCTTTGCAATAGGCTTATATTTGATCATAAAATGTTACCCGACTGACTTCCGAATATTCACACTTTAATTGTTCACTTTCCTGACGGGCAGAAATGCAGTGGATACAGTTCATATTACCGGTGAAGTTTTGGGAACGGTTGCTTCGCATGAAGAATGGGCTCTCTATACATTGATCTGCTTTTTGATATTTGCATGTACAAGAATGGAATAGGAGTTGAAGTGACAAACCAGCTGAGCGAGATGCTTAAGCGGTTGGAGCAAGATCTTCATAAATTCCGGGAAGAATCAGTTTTCAGGTAATCATATAAGCAATTATGTTCAAAATTCGGTTGGTGTTTTTAAGATTATTTCGTAAATCTAATAGACCTTCAATCAGAATAAGCACTTTATGAAAACCGGAGTAAAAACTTTCGGTTATCTTACAATTGATTATATGCTATCATCAAAATAGATAAATCTTTATTACTAAAGACAACTAAAAACACTTTTGTACGTAAATGAAATAGCATACAAATTATTACCCTTTCTTAATTAATAGAAGTAATCTAAATAGATGCTGATATGAAGATGTCTTTTCTTTTTGCATGCTTTTTTTTTCTTTTATTCAAGGCTGATTTCGTACCAGCTCAAGATTTGATAAGAGGAAAAGTAATTGACAGTGAAACAAAAAAGCCTGTTCCTTTTGCACATGTTTTTGTTAAAAATGGAGAATTCGGTGCTGTTACAAAATCAGACGGAATATTTGTTCTAAACTTGTCCCCTTCTGAAAATCCTGACTCTCTGACGATTACAAGCCTTGGTTATCATAATACGACTGTAGCTGCAAATTCAGATGATTTTATTACCATTTATCTTGAACCCAGGATTTATCAAATGAGTGATATAGCCGTTAATGCAGTGGGTGCTAACAAGAAAGATACACTGGGTACTATTTCGGGGCCCGGTTCAGCTTTTGGCTGGCCATCTTTTGGTGCAAAAAGAACGGAAGGTGATATGCATTCAAGTTTTGCAATACCTGTTAAATGGATGCACGATGTTCCTTTTACGATTGATAAAGCAAGAATACGGATTGCTAAAGCCAGTGTTGACTCCCTTATCTTCCGTTTTCGGTTTTTAAGTAAAGATTCTGTAACAAGTTTGCCGGATTCAAATCTTGTAAACGAAAACATTGTTGTTTCTAAAACCCAAAGCAGCGGATGGATTGAGTTTGAACTTGAGCCTGGAAAATACTGGTTTCATGAAAAAGAATTTTTTCTTGTATTTGACTGGATGTCGGATGGTCAATCAAGGAAATATATTGCTCCCATGTTTTCACATAAATCCGGCTCAGGATCTTATTTTTTATATAAACACGCTACCGATTCAAATTGGTCACGACAAGAAAAAGAATTGATTTACACAATCTTTATAAGATATTAAACCTGATTTTAAAAATGTAAGATTATCATACACTGAACTGTGGACATTAACCCTTTTGGTAACAATTTCGGCCGTAAAGTATAAAAGGCTATTGGGATTTTTGGTCAAAAATTTAAATCGACCATATATTTTACTACATTCGAAGAGTTATGAACGTATCGAATCGTAACAACAGGGGTTGTAAAACAGAGTAAAT
>JBHJOO010000551.1:0-4384 GCA_050329675.1 Balneolaceae bacterium | reverse complement strand
GGGCTTTATCCGATACCAATTCAAACCGTGAACGAATCACCAAATGCACTTTGTCAGGCAGAAGCAATCGATTATCATCATAACCGGTTTGTTCTGCCGGAATCTGACCGGAAAAATCGGTTGAGCCGGATTTACCTGATTTCAGCATTTGAATGCTTTCAACAAGAAAGAGTGGATTCCCCTCCGATTCCCTGAAAAGATTGTCACGTATTGTGTCATCCAGCTCTTTTCCATAAACCTGCTCTGCAAGAGAATCAGTTTCAAGCTTGTTCATTGGTTTTAATTCAATTTCGCTTACCTGATCGGTTCGGCTAAGTGATTTTACAATATGCCGGAGAGGATGATTTGCATGCACTTCTTCAATTCTTACTGTTCCCATTATCATGATTTTTTCGGAACGGAATCGGCTCAGTAAACTTTGCAGCCATTCCATTGTGTCATAATCGCACCATTGCATATCATCTATAAAAAGTAACAATGGCTGAGGTACGTTAAGAATTGCCTGGCTCAAAGCTTCAATAAATTGTCTGCGCTGCCAGCTTTTTGTAATAGATGACGGTAATTGAATGTCCGGATTTTCAACAATTAATTCAGGTACCAGACGTGAGATTTCTTGAATGTAGGCAGAATTCAGTTTTTTAAAATGAAACCGGATTGAATCTGATCGAAGCCATTCACTTAAAGATACATAGGCAAGGTTTCTCTCAACATCATAACACCGTGCTACTGCATGATTTATATTCAGCCTCTCCACACACTCCAGCATCTCCTCGGCCAGGCGCGTTTTTCCAATCCCTGCTTCCCCGGAAATAAGTACGAGCTGTGCATTTCCGGCAACCGATTCATTCCATAACTTCTTTAATCGGATCCATTCGTTATTCCGGCCAATTAAAGGCTGATGCTTCTTCTTTTTCTGTATTGTTATATTACAATCTGCATCCGGTTCCCCGTTTTTCCCGAACAGATTATTATACAATTCTTTAACCGGGAAGCCCGGTTCTAATCCAAGCTCTTTTTCAAGGGTTTGAACACATTTGTTATAAACCCGTACCGAACTTGCCCGATCACTGTTAAGTGAATGGAGTCTCATCAAATCTTCATACGTTTTTTCCCGAAGGGGATCTAACTGCAATAACCGTTCAGCAAAGTTTACAGCTTTTTGAAAATGTCTCTGTTCTTCTGCTTTTTCAATGATCCATTGAAGAAGATTTATGTATTTCAGCCGTAATTTTTCCCTAAGCGGTTCTATCCATTCATCATAACATTCCGGGAACAGATCACCCTGATAGAGATTGGCAGCCTCTTCGAGTAAAGATAATAATTCCGCTTTTTTATCTGATTTCTCCAGTTTCTTTGCTTCAGTAATGGCAGTTTCAAAATCAGAAACATCGCATTTCACGATTGCATCGGGCAGCCATCGAATATTTTTTGAATTTAATTCAATACAAGACAGAATGTGAGGAAAACCATTTCGCAGATGATGCAGCAATTGCCGTAAATTGGTACGTGCCTGCGATTCGGACGAGTCCGGCCAAAAAAGAAAAGAGAGATACTGCCGGGATTGCGATTTATCCCGGTGTAAAACAAGATATGTAAGCAGCGATTGCAGGCGGCCGGAGCGCAATCCTGTAACTTCCTGGTCATCACTCAAAACCTGAAAACCACCAAACAGTTTGAAATGCAGAATACGTTCCATAACACACGACCTCCGCGCACACGATTGCTTTAATCAATTCATCTCTTTTATATTCAACTATTTATATCGACACCAGTAATAAAACCCACAAGCTCTTGAATAAATTATATAAAATAATTCAACTTAAAAAGCAAACGAGATTGCCAACCTTGCCTGCGAATATCACATCCGGTTCCCATTGAATTCAATCACTCTCTTGTAGGCTTCCAGAACAGCCTCTGTAGTCTCAAGGGGAATAACCGTTGCCACTTTTTTCACTTCATCAATAGCGTTGATCGGGGCAAAGGCCTGTTTTACGCCACGTAATGCTTTTATGTCACCTCCACTGTCGCCGATATAAGCCATCTGATCCAGCGTAACATCAAGATTTTTTCCAAGGAGTTTTAAACCCTGATATTTATTATTTCCTTTTATAAGAATATTCACGGAAACATCTGTACAGTGTATTTCCAAATCATTGTAATTGATATCAACATACGTTTTAATCTCTTCATACATTTTATTGATCATATCCCTGGAAGGTGCAATCACACCGGCATCAATCATTTTGGTGAATTCGAGCATCGCCGTCGGATATTTGGGAAGTAATTCGAGACTCAGCCATTTTTTCATTTCATTTATTGGTTCGAGAAGATCTTTGCTCCCATCCAGAGCCGTCTCAATTCGGTTATTTTCCCAGTGATACACAGCGGCTGATTCAAATACAAAAGGCAGACGAATATCCAGCCACTGACATACCGCTTCGGCATATGGATACGGCCTCCCTGTACATATCGTAATGGGAGGAATTATATCCGACGATCGGCTTTCTATGTTCAACTCTCTGATTTTGTTTATAGCATCCCAACTTGGAGTTTTAAAGGGATAGGAAATACAGCCGTCGAGGTCAACAGCAAATAGATTGATCATGTTCTGCTTATAGTTGTTATTAAAAAATCAATCGGAAAGGTACAAAAATTCAGAACTCCTGACTCCAAATAATTAAAACAAATAGTTATATGGATTGTCTCGTAAAATAGAAATTCGTTTTGTTAGTAGTCAGTTGTCAGTTGTTTGCATTGTGCATCAACAGCAAACCACCAACCCATTCATCGCACGGTTTAATCACCATCATCACTTTTTCGTCCGCCGCCCATAATAACAACTCTTGGGTTCATTTCAGCTACAGTCTCAACAAGTTTGCCTTCCTGCAAACTCATTACCCGGCCGATATCCTTATAGCACTGATAGGTTTCGTCCCTTGCCACGCCAATGGTCAGGATATCCTTTTCCTTCAGGAATTTTCTGTACGCACCCTCATCATGATTTTTCTTTGCCTGTCTTCTTGAAGATACTCTGCCTGCCCCGTGAGCACTGCTCCACAAGCTCTCTTTATCTCCCAATCCCTCAACCAGGTACGAAGGGGTACCCATTGAACCGGGTATGATACCAACCACGCCCTTTTCTGCCGGAGTGGCTCCTTTGCGGTGAATAATCATATTTTCTTTTTTCCAGGCAAAATTGTGATGATTTTCATACGAAACCACAATTTTAATTCCGGTTTCTTTGGCAAAATGTTTGTGGATCAGTTCATGATTTGCACTTGCATAATCACCCATCAGCTGCATGGCCATCCAGTACTCCCGGCCGGAATCTTCATCCAGATTCAGCCATGAATAGTTTTTGGATATACCCTTTGTTCGTTTTTGAGTCTCTTTTTCTGCAAGATTTTTATAGTGTGTAGCTATCTGATGGCCTGTACCTCTTGAACCGGAATGTGTTAATAAGGCAACAAAATGATCTCCCTTTTTGAGCGGCAGCCACTCTTTTTCTTTCAAAACGGTACCCGTCATAATATCAGCAAAATGATTGCCGCTGCCTGAACTGCCAAGTTGTTTTGCAGCTTTTCCCTTCAGTTCAGCCGCTTTTTTTATCTGATTCCAGCGCGGGTCCTCCATTACCGGATGATCCCGTTTGCCATCTGCGAAATCAGCTCCAAGGCCGAAACTGGTTACCCCGTCAAGGATTTTTGCAAGCTGGTCACGATTATTTTCAAAATCATCCGGTGAAATCTGCATGATACTCATCTTCATCCGGCAGGCAATATCAAAACCCACAAATGCCGGTGACACCGCGTTGTCGAGAGCGGCCACACCCCCAACCGGGAATGCATATCCCACATGGGCATCCGGCATTAACGACCCGGATATGGCTACCGGTAACCGGCATGCTTCTTCAAGCTGATCATACGCTTCCTGATCAATATCCAGGTTGATTTCACCATAAACGGAAATAGGTACAGGCTCTTTTCTTTTAGTCTGCTTTTTCTCCTGTTTTCCTTTCATCCGGCGTATCAGGTCCAGGGCATCATCCACATCCATGCCCGATTCATTAATCATCTGATTTGCCAGATTTGCAATTTCATCGTAATCATCCCGGCTTGTATGATACCCTTCTTCCTGCAGTATTTTATGTGTATTTATTTTATCCCTGATCATCATTATAAATCCTGATTAACATTTACTCACTCAATTGTTATAACAGTTCTAAACCTTATTTCATTTTATTACATGTTATTTATCATTTTTTGCTTTAACAGACTTGAAGACTGAATCGTAACTTGCTATGTTAGGCTAAATCAACGTATTACAAAACTAATCAATTACAGTTATGAATAGAAAAATCAGAATGGGCATGGTTGGCGGCGGT
>JBHJOO010000581.1:0-6423 GCA_050329675.1 Balneolaceae bacterium | reverse complement strand
CAGAAAAGTGGCTACACTCGAAGAGTTTCTTCAGGCTACTAAAAACAGGGTTCAACTCTTAATTGAAATTAAATCGTATAGACCTGATCCCGGTGTTGCTGAAGCTGTAATAAAATTAGTACAGGATCATGAAATGGAAAATGAGGTTATGATAATGTCGCCCAACCTTGACATTGTTAACCGCCTGAACACTTTGGCTCCCGGTCTTAGAATTGGCTTTGTTACGGCTGTATCTGTAGGAAATCTGAGCAGAATTCCTGTTGATTTTCTGGCTGTCAATCACAACAGAATAAATCCGGAGCTCATCCAATCCGTACGTTCTCAGGATATTCTGCTGTTTGCATGGACTGTAAATAGCGCAACCACTATGGCTGATATGATCGAACTTGATGTAGATGGAATTATCACTGATGATCCGGAACTGGCTGTTAAAGTTCGTAATGAACTAATGGAAATGAGTGTTACCGAACGGCTGCTTTTACGATTCCGGCAGCTTGTTATAGATGATGAAAATTCAGAAGAGTAATAAATTATCTCAATTGAGTTTTAATGACTCCGTTTATGCCAATGAATTTTGATATTTTTTTGAAAAGGACAGGCCTTTTAAGGCACCAACTGAACGGATTAAATAAACCAATCGTTTACTTTAAGTGTATGATTCATAATCTACAACAGTCTTAAATGAAAAATAACTTTATTCCGCCTCCAAACTTAAGCAATAGTACAGGGGATGAAAGAAAAATTGGTGTGGAATTTGAATTTGCCGGAATCAATCTTCCCGAAGTTGCTGACATTATTCAAAAACGATATGGTGGAAATATTCAAACCATTAGTACTTTTGCAATTGAAATAACGGATACACGCCTTGGTAAATTCGGGATAGAATTGGATGCTCAGTTAATTCGGGATAAGAAGTATGAAGCCCTGTTAAAGAAAGTTGGTATTAATCTCTCTAAACTTAAAAAGAAAAAAGAGATTGAAGATATTCTCGCTGAGATTGCTTCGGCCATTGTGCCTTTTGAAATCGTCTCTCCGCCTGTCCCATTTTCAAAATTACCTGATCTGAATTTGCTTGTTGATGATATGCGTGATAAAAAAGCAGAAGGCACAGGTACATCTTTTCTTCATGCATTTGGCCTTCATCTGAATCCCGAAATTCCAGAGATTCATGTTAACACAATTCTTAACTTTTTAAAGTCCTTTATTGTGCTTGAAGATTGGATTCGAAAAGATGCTGATATTGATTTATCCCGCCGGATTACTCCCTTTATTGATGATTTTGACGTAGCTTATAAATTATTGATACTTAATTCGGAATATACTCCTGATATGAGTCAGTTTATTGATGATTATCTAAAAAATAATCCTACCAGAAACCGACCGCTCGATCTTCTTCCTCTTCTTGAATTTATCGATAAGGAAAAAGTACAGGATATAATTGATGATGACCTGACATCTGCCAGGCCTGCTTTTCACTACCGTCTTCCTGATTGTAATATTGATCAAAATGAATGGTCAATAGCTGTAGAATGGAATCGGTGGGTTTTAGTAGAAAAACTGGCAACGGACACAGATTCATTGAAAAAACTTAGTGTGGAATACCTGACCATGCATAAAAATGAGCTTTTCGGGTTTAAGTCAAAATGGATAAGAAAAGTACACCGATGGATTTATAATGTTTACAGAGAAGCCTGAAATTGGAGTTACCGGCCCTGATAGAGGCGGGCTTGGAGCCTGGATTTTTACTGCACTTTCCATCAGGCTTGCAGGTGGAAAGCCAAAAAGAATTACACCTTCAAAAAAATTGACTATAAATGAGATAGACGGGTTGATTTTGGGTGGTGGTGCGGATGTATCACCAGATCGATATGGTGAAGATCAAATCAAAAAAGAAGATTTTAAAAAAGGTGGAAGATCATTTTTAGAGTGGGTTCTTACGATCCTTCTTTTTCCCGTCTATATAATAAGCCGTTATATCCTCAGCACCAAAACCAGTCCGGTTGACCCGGAAAGGGATGAGCTCGAATTTGAATTACTTGACGGGGCCGTTAAGCAGAATAAACCTGTACTTGGAATATGCCGGGGGATGCAATTGATAAATATCTATTTCAAAGGGTCGCTTCATCAGGATATCAGAAATTTTTATTCCGAAACTCCTCAGGTTGCTTCCGTTTTTCCAAAGAAAAAAATAGCTGTTAAAAGCGGTTCACAACTTGAGAAAATTTTGGGAACCATACACTGCCATGTAAATGCTCTTCACAATCAAGCCATTAAAGTGGCAGGGCAAGGCATCAGGCCGGTCGCAAGAGAGATACATACAGATATCATACAGGCTATTGAGCACGACTCGCTGCCAAATTTAATTGGTGTTCAATGGCATCCTGAGTATTTGATTCAAATTAAACAGCAGCGCAGTATTTTCCGGTTTATGATTGATGAAAGCACAAAATCACGTAAAATACCTACTTGATTTCTTCCAAAATGGTTTAATTCTGATTCATCATTTGTATTCTTACTATTTCTAATATATGTAAAATATGCTTTTATATATCCTAAATTAGGATATAAGCTTCAAAAGTGAAGACATTCTCTATAATTAATTTTTAAATATTAGAGTTTTCTAATAAATTACTACCAGTTGAAGCGCGAAACAGAACGCGCGGGGTGAGTTTTAAACGCGTTTGTATTTTTAGCAAATCAACCTTTTTAATTAACATACGGAGTGGATTGCAGATGGCAGTTGTTCAGATCTTAGTAGAGTTTTACATCCGGGTTCATTCCTAACTTATTACGGAGAAACTATGGTAAAAGTGAAAAATTCCAGGTTAGATTACTCAGAATTAGTAGAGGTAATTTTAAAAAATGACATGAAGGCGGCTTCACATTTAAGCAGTGAAATTATACCACGATTAATAGACTACCTGCGGGTGGCTCATGGCGCAGATTCACATGCTGCGGAGGAATGCGCACATCAGGCTTTTGCAAATGTTTATGAACAAATAATGCAGAACAAGATACAAAAACCGGTTTATGTGTTCCGGTATTTAATCCAGGCATGCAAAAACGAATATTTCAAATACTCAAGAAAAGAAAAACGCTACAGTTTTGATGATGATGATACTCTGGCAGCTATGTGTGAGCCTGCTGAACAAGTCGAAAATCTTATTGACGAAGAAAGACAACAGCTTCTTAGCGAATGCCTGAATGAACTGGATCAGAAATCAAAAGATTTTATCCTCTATTTTTTAAACTATCCGGATACAACTGTTGAGGAAGTTTGTAAAAAGTTCAATATGAGCAATGCGAATGTGAGGACAAAAAAGTCGAGGCTCCTTAAAAAACTTCACAATACATATAAAAGAAAATCAGACGCTGTACCACATCTTTGATTCTGATATTATCAATAACCTTTTTTTATTACAGGCTGAAAATATATTCCAATAATATAGCGTTGGCTATAACAGGATGTTTAATTGCTCGTCCTCAATTTGAACAATGGATCATGCCATGCTTCAGAGGTATCTCATTTCTTTCAGTATCTTATTTACAATTGGATGCGCATCATCCAATCAGACTGAAACAATGGCTATACTTGGTTCAGAAATTACAAAAATCGAAGTTAATGACGACATTACTAAATTACATTTCACTGTACATGTTACAAAAAATGTAAAAGTTGTCAGAATATACTACGACAGGTGGCAGGATGGCTGGGAAAGTATCAATTATACATCCTGGCTGGAAATTCCAAGACATCATCGAAACCAGGCAATCTATTCTGTGGGTGTAAGTGAAATTTTAGAGATCAGTTCATCGATTGAAAAAATCCGGGCCTCTGTTATTGCTTCAAATATGGCCCTCAAAGAGGGCTTTGGTTCAAGCGTTCGAAAGGATGAAATTTTTGATCTGGCCAAATTAAATATCCACCCACAGTAGAGCGGCCCGATATCAATCATATTATTTTATTAAAACTCAATTACTGCTATTTCCAAAACTTAGCACTGGATAATCGTTCATACTATAGGAAACAGATGCATTTTTGTTAATCTCCGTTACACTCATTTTAGTTTTTTCACCGGATTTCAGATCTTCAATAATCATTTGCATCATCATACCTTCTGGATAATTCTCGGGAACTTTTCCTTTTAACTGTTTCATTTCACTGTTTGCCTGAAACATCTTATGCATTCCCAAATCTTCATCTCTGGTGACCCAAATTTCCATTTTTGAATCTTCTGTTACCGATTCATACCCTTCACATTTGTAACCTGATATATTCCTCGTGCCTATCTTTTTGAAACCCTGCCATTCATCCACTTCTTCCCAATTAATTTCGTCCTGATCATAATCTTCAAGTTCTTCAGCATATTGAATGGCTTTTTTCCAGTCATAGGCAAATGAAAACTTGCCATCCTTGCTATCCATCAGCATTACCATTGCCTCATTTTTAAAATCAAAAATAATTAAAACATCCTCCTGATTTTTTTTCATTTCGTCATTGCTGATTTTAGTGCCCGTATATAACTCTTCCTCATTGAAATGCATATACATCAGCATGAGCTCATCTTCTTTTCCATTTTTTTTGATATTTTCAATTTGCATGGTAGTTACAATATCGAAAGTATAAACATCTTCGATTGTAACATTACTGTTCATTGAAAATGGAAATCCGGTACGGCCTTCAGCATCACCGAATCCTTCACCGAATACTGAATTCCAGGTATTTTCAACCATCCGTTCAGCTGCTTTTTCTATTTCATTATCTATTTTTTGCTCAACTTTATTTTCGACAGATTTTTTTGCTTTATCTTTGAATTTTTTAAGAATCTGTGCTTCAATATCAGATGCAAAAATAAAAAATGATATAGCAATGATTAGAATACTTATTAATCCCTTCATTTTTTCCTCCACTTAAGATTGGTTTTTTAGTCACTCCATAACATAAAATAAAATACATTTTAAAAGTTAAAATGCAAAACTGAAAAGCAAAAAAAAGTGTACAAAAGTCGGAAGATGATATTTGAACGGATGAAGTTTAACTTGCCAACAGGAAACAGAAGAGTGGTGTGACTGTGAAAGATAATTTCTTCGTATTTAATATTTTTTATTCCTATTTTTAAAGTCTATCTCAAAACAGGATTTTTCAATTTACCAGCTTTTTAACAATAATGAAACGCACGTACCAGCCAAGCAAGCGAAAACGAACAAACAAACACGGATTTCGAAAAAGGTCGAAATCTAAAAGCGGCATGGATGTATTGAAACGCCGTCGTAGAAAAGGCAGACATAAGCTTACTGTGAGCAGTGAAAAAGGGCCGAAATAACATATCTGATTTAAACGAATCTGATTTTTCCCTGCCACGTTCCAGGATACTACGTGGTAAAAAAAAATTTCAACGCCTTTTTAACAAATCAACAGTGATCTCAGCAAATTCTGTGCAACTCAGATACCGGGTTTATAAAAATCCTGATGAAAATTGTCTTGCTGGTTTTGTTGTTGCCAAAAAACTTGGAAACGCAGTCTCCCGTAATAAAACAAAAAGAAGAATGAGAGAAATCTACAGGTTAAATCAGGGAATGTTTGATGATCTGTTTTCAGCCAGTAATTTTGGAATACATTTTGTTTTTATTGCCAAATCGGTATCCATACCATTTGCCACCCTTCGCAAAGATATGATTTCTGTAATGCAAAAATTGCGTGTAAAGCTAACCGACAAGGAACAAAAAAATTCTTTTACCTCATCTCAATAATTATAAAGAAGCAATACGTTGGATAGAAATACAGTCACAGGTTTAATTCTCATTTTTTTGATTACTATTGCATGGGCTTATTTTACAATGCCCAGCCAGGAAGAGTTAGAAAGACAAAGGGAACTCCAGGCTCAGCGTGATACTATTGAATCACCGGAAGCTGATGACAGGCAGCCTGACGAAACAGTCCGGCCAGAACCGGAAAGGGAGCGGGAGGCTTTTTTACAGGAAATAACCCCGCAGCGGGATGAATCCCGTACTGTGGCAGGTGTTTTTGGTGAAGCGAGTAAACAGGATACATTGTATACACGGATTGAAACTCCTTTCTACAAAGCTGTTTTTTCCAATGTAGGAGCCGGCCCGGTTTTATACGAACTTAAGGAATATAAAAAGTGGAATGGGATTCCGGTTCAAATGATTCGCGATACCACAAAATCCGCATATGTTCTCGGATTTCTTTCTGATCAAAACTACAATATTGAAACCGACAAGCTTGTATTTGAACAAGTTACAGAAGAGTCGGATATTGTTTTAAATGGCAGAAAAAGCGCCTCTGTTCAATACAAACTTGAACTTGAAGAAGGATCCCATCTTCTCTTTACCTACACCTTTAATCCGGAAGAATATGCTATTGACCTCGATATTGAGTTAAGGGGTCTCGAATCATACATA
>JBHJOO010000474.1:0-6340 GCA_050329675.1 Balneolaceae bacterium | reverse complement strand
TAACTTGTCTGGCCTGCACCGGTCAATCGCTTTTTTTGACGGGCATCTTTATAAATGTAGCTATGAATAGGTTTTGTGATATAAACTTCGCGTTTAATATCCAGTTTTTCTGTAATCTCATGCAGATATTGTTGATGGAGTTTACCAATAGCTTGCAATGTATCATCCGTCAATGAATGGTTGCCGTAGAAGATTTTAAAATGATCGGTTTGATAAACCTGTCCAAGGGTTTCCTGAATTTTTTGTTCCGGCATTATGATTCCGAAATGGCTTAAATTTGCATAAAAAAATATCAGATAGATAAACGCCAATCCTGAAATTATCCGGGAAAAAATTTCTTCTTTTACAGTCGGTATAAACCACAAAATGAATATCCAGCAAATGGTAGCCGATCTGAACAACAGCAGCCGCCCGGGCAGATGAACGGCCTCATCGTAAATTGGCCCGGGCCAGTATCCCCAAATATGATTGAAAAAAAAGAGCTGCGGATTATGAAGAAAGATAACAAGAACAGGAGCAGTTGAAATCACCATCAATATCAGGATTGTAATCAAAACCGGGTATTTTAGCTGCATTTGTAACATCAGCCTTCCAAGGGCAAGCCCGAACAGCGCCGATGGCAGGGGAATCAAAATCCAAAAACCGAGCCCATGTATGGTATAGCAGCCGGTGATCAGATCTGAAATAAATAGTGGAAAAGCCCAGGGAACCAGCAGAAAAAGGACCTTTTTAAAAATAGATAGTGGGGACTTGCTGCCTTTTGCGGCCCAATAACCGGATACAATCGCGATGATAATACCGGCAAGCGCCGCCGATTCCCAATGAAAATTCCGCAGAAGGGGAATAAACAGGCAAAGCAGGCCGGCTGTAAACCCGGCTGCCAAATATTTACCGGAAATCTGCATCCTTCATTTTACATCATTACTCTTTTATTTTTTAAAAAGTGTTTTCGCAACAAAAAAGATATTCTCTTTCCGCTCGAGTAATCGCCTTTTAAAATAGGGAAACCACATTGTACCAAAGGGTACGTACACGCGTGTATTATATCCTGATTCTGTCAATTCTGTCATGGTTTCCTCGCGCAGCCCGTAAAGCATCTGTATTTCAAACCGGGCTTTACCGATGTTCTTTTCTTCCGTATACGATTTCAGCCAGTCGATTATTTCATCATCATGAGAGGCGATACGGGGAAAGCTCGTTTTTTCAAGCAAAACCTTGGCGTACTCTTTAAAAGCTTCACGAATTGCCGGCATATTTTGCAGTGCAATTCTTTCCGGCTCACTGTACGCACCTTTACAGAGCCTGACATCAGCACCGAGTTCTGCAAGATCCTCTACATCCTGTTTAGTCCTGTGAAGATATGCCTGTATCACAATACCAACATGCCTGCCATATTTTTGATAGGCAGATTTAAAAATATCCAGTGTTCGTTGTGTATAATCCGATCCTTCCATATCAATTCTGACAAACTGATCCAGGCCTTTTGCAGCTTCGAGAAGCTGATAAAGATTATGAACACAGTATTCCTCACTGATGTCCAGGCCTATCATGGTCAGTTTTATCGAAATAGTGCTTCTGAGTCCCGCATTATCAATATCATTTAAAAGCTTTATATAAGTATCAACCGTTTCAGATGCAGTTTTTTTGTCTTTTACATTTTCGCCAAGAAGATCAAGTGTAACTTTGATTTTTTTTGCATTCAGCGATTTTATTTCAGGAATTGTATCCTCAAATGTTTCGCCTGCAACAAATCGGCGGGCAAGTGCAAATGGTAGTTTCATCTTTTTACTCCGGATAAATTTTATTGGTTTATTTAAAACAGGTATTTATATGGTTATCAGGTGTTATTATTTAGTGTAAAAACCTTGGGATTATTTTAAATGCAAAAGAACAAGCTTAAAAATACGAGTTGTTATGAAACTTCTTATAATTTTCAAACGTATTTATGTTTATGCAATTTCGGTTTGTCTGATACTGACTTTAAAATTGTTTTGCAGTAAATCTTTTAAAGTCTCTCGGAAGATTTCCCGGAAGTTCTGTAAATAATAATTCAAAAATATGGAAGTATGAAAAATTTAAAATTTCCAGCTTTATTCACAGCCCATCTGATTATGCTTTTTACTGTTATATCTGTCTTACAGGTTCAGGCACAAAAGGTGGATGATGCTTATTTGTTAAAATCCTTTGACGTCAGTACTCCTGAATTGGATATTTCTACATCCGGAGGCTTCATTAATGTTATCGGGCATAATGAAAACAGGGTCCGGGTTGAAATGTATGTTCGAAAAGGCAATAAGTACCTGGATCAGTCGGATACGGAACTCGATGATTATGAGATCGATATTTCGTTAAGCGGAAACAAAGTGACAGCCTCCGCCAAAAGAAAGTCCGGTTCCGGGATGAGATTCTGGAACAACAATAACAATCTGAGCCTCTCATTCGTGGTGTATACGCCGGTTGAGTCTGTAGTAAACGGACGCACAAGCGGTGGCAGCATGAGTGCTGAAAACCTGGCAGGAACCATCAACTTTGCGACGAGCGGAGGAAGTATTACTCTTGAAAAGATTACTGGCAATATGGACATAAAAACCTCCGGCGGAAGTCTGAATTTCAAGGAAATTCGCGGAGATCTTTCCGGAAAAACAAGCGGTGGTTCTATTACTGTAAACAGTGCTGAAGGTGATCTGAATTTGAGTACTTCAGGAGGCAGCATCGCTCTTGAACAAATTGCCGGATCTGTTTCGGCCCGCACAAGCGGTGGAAGTATTAAAGCGCTGACGGATGATACGGGATGCAGTATGGATTTAAGAACCAGCGGCGGTAATGTTACCATCAGCATACCCGAGGGCACTGGTTATGAACTGGATTTAAAAGGAAACAGGGTAACTTCAACTCTAAAAGAGTTCAGCGGTGAAGTGGAAAGAAATAAACTCGTCGGAACAATTTATGGAGGCGGCCCGCTGCTTGCCGCGCGCACATCCGGAGGTACGATTCGTATAAATTATCATTAAAAAACCCTTCATTTTTTAAAAAAGGCATTTTCATTCTTTGAAAGTGCTTTTTTTTATGTATTTGGATATAAATGTCTTTTTACTTTTACGTAAAAGCATCATTACTTTCAGGTTGATTATTCAGGCTTATATATTCTAAACCACAACAAATAAAATCGGATGGATATGGAAGAAAAGAATGAATTCAAGGAAGATGAGTTTGTCCCCAAAGGAGCAATGGCATTTTTTGTTGTTATGATTGTGATGTTTGCAATCTTGTGGTTCTCCCTATACTTTGAACTATTAGGGAGAGGCTGATCATGGGAAAATCAGAACAATGGGCACTTGGGCTTAGCGGATTACTGCTGATTGTCTTTTTTATAGCCATAATGTACGCCTCTCTGGCACGCGGAATTGACGTTCCTACCTGCATAACAGATGTGGAACCATTTACCACGGATACTTTATTCCAGGTAGGTGAAAATCAATATGAATTACAAATGGTTTCCAGAATGTGGGCATTCCAGCCTTCAAGAATTGAATTGCCTGTGGGTGCCGAAGTTGATTTGTATCTGACTTCCCAGGACATCATTCACGGATTCCATGTGGAAGGAACCAATCTGAACCTGATGGCTGTTCCCGGTTCCATTAATTATATGAGAGTGAAGTTTGATAAACCGGGTACCTTTTTATTTGCCTGTCATGAGTTCTGCGGGGCAGCTCATCATACCATGGCAGGAAGATTTATCATTACTGAACCACAAAATCAAACCGGAGCACAACCATGAGTTCAGATACGTTCCGATTCTCAAAGTCAGAGAAAAAACTGATGGCTGTTCTGGTTGTACTGCCAATGATTTTGTTGTTTGCAGGAGTTTACGGTGGTTTTATGCAAACCCTTTTCAGGGCTGGTATCATACAAAGCGATCCCTTTATGGGCCCTGATTATTACAAGGGGCTAACTCTTCACGGAGTTTTAAATGCCATCGTATTTACAACTTTTTTTGCAGTCGCCTTCGGTAATGGTATCATACCGTACGCTCTAAAAAAGTCTTTGAACGTTAAAGTTGCCTGGATTTCCGGTATTTTAATGCTTCTCGGCTCTGTGATGGCTACCATTCCGATTCTTACCGGTGATGCAACTGTACTATACACATTTTACCCGCCATTAAAAGCCAGCCCGTTCTTTTATATCGGCCTAACCTTACTGGTTGTCGGATCATGGGTTGCATTTTTTAACTGGATACCCCTCTACCTGGAGTGGCGAAAAGAAAATCCGGGCAAAAAAACACCTCTTGCTGTTGTCGGTATGTTTACGACTTTTATTGTTTGGTTTATTGCAACCCTTCCGGTTGCATTCGAAATACTGGTTATGCTACTGCCGTGGTCACTCGGTATAACTGAAGGGATTAATGTAATGCTGGCAAGAACTCTTTTCTGGTTCTTTGGCCATCCGCTTGTTTACTTCTGGCTTCTGCCGGCCTATGTAATGTTCTACACATTTTTACCGAAGCTTTCGGGAGGTAAACTCTATTCGGATATGGCCGGACGCCTGGTCTTTATGCTGTTTATTATTTTTTCGATCCCGGTTGGAACACATCATCAATATATGGATCCATCCATAAGTTCTCAGTGGAAATTATTACATGGTATATTCACATTTGGCGTGGCCCTTCCAAGCCTTATTACTGCGTTTACTATTGCAGCAAGCCTTGAGTATGCGGGAAGAAAAAATGGCGGCAAAGGATTGTTCGGGTGGATGTTCAAATTGCCCTACTTCGACAAAGAGCGCTGGATGTTTTCATACCTGATTGCAGGGTTGATTATTTTCATTTTCGGCGGTATCAGCGGAATCGTAAATGCATCCTATCAAATGAATGCGGCAGTACATAACACAGCATGGATTCCAGGCCATTTTCACTTAACGGTTGCCGGGCCTGTTCTTCTTGCCTTCCTTGGCGGAAGTTTATATCTGGTAAAAGAATTCATGCAGAAAGATGTTAAGCTGAAAGGATGGATTACATCGGTACCTTACTTATGGCTGGTAGGAGTTTCAATATTTTCATGGGGCATGATGCGGGGCGGCCTCATTGGAATGCCAAGGCGTACCAATATGGGAAGTACGTATGTAAACCCCGATAGCGGCCTTTTTCAGCCCGACTGGGTAATGTATGTGGATATAAGCGTGGTCGGGGGAGTAATTATGACGCTTGCCATCGTAATTTTTGTTGCTGCATTTTTTGTTACTGTCTTCTCAAAAAGTATTGCAACGGATACAGATCCTGTCGTTACGCTGCCGCTATCCGATGCATATCACGATGAACCTGCACTTTGGCTCAGAAATTTTAAACCGTGGATTATTGCAGCAGTAATTTTAATAATCCTTGCCTACACACCGGTTATTTATGATGTAATGAGAAGCACCTACTCTGTCTCACCTCCTTATCATCCGGATAGTCCGGTACCGGAAAGAATGATTGACTAAATGAAGAAACCATTTTACGGGCGATTTTTGGCTGCAATCTGTGTTGCTTTAATTTTAGCAGCCGGTTGCAGCCGGTTATCTGTCAAAGATAATATATCCGGCGAATCCTATAATCTTATAAATCAGAATGGAGAGCAGGTAACTTTTCCGGATGATTTTAAGGGTAAATATATAATCCTGGGCTATGTGTACACAAAATGCCCGGATATCTGCCCTATGATAACCTATAACATGCGGGATGTGCAGAGAGAACTGAGTGATGAAAAAGATGTTCATTTTATAAGTATTTCATTTGACCCGTCAAGAGATACTCCTGAAATCCTGGCTCAATATGCAAAAAATTACAGGATTAACGTTGATAACTGGACTTTACTTACCGGAGACCGCAGTACGATAGATAAATTACTAAACCGGCTTGAAATAGCTGTTGTAAAAACCCCTACTCGATTTACAGATAGCGGCGAAGCGATCTATTTTCTGGATCACACGGACCGTGTAAGTTTTGTTGACAATGAGGGAAATATCAGGAGAAATTACTATGGAAGTGAGCTTAATTCGGAAGAGGTTGTTTCGGATATAAAAACCTTATTGTATCAAAAAAATTGAGCGGAATAGTCGTATATTGAATGCTACACGATGAGAGTTTGTTCTTATCTCAAATCATAAAAATTGTGATTAAATAACTAAACTAATAATAAAGCAATCAACTTAAATTTTATGGAAATCTTTAAATATGTATCACTCATTGTTTTTCTCGCAGCTTTTGTAACGGCTTGCGGTGGTGGAGAAACTCAGGAACAGGCCGCGGCGCCACAAGAAACAGCTGTTGATGATGGTGTAAGAACCATTGAACTAATTGGAACCG